>NZ_JACKZU010000019.1:0-41567 GCF_014222165.1 Nostoc sp. 2RC | reverse complement strand
CCATCTCCCTCATCCCCCCATCCCCCCATCTCCCAACATTGGTTCTGGTAAATAGAGACGTTCTTCTCTGGCATCATATTCAAATAGTTCTGCGTAGCGACCCCAGTCAATTGCGGTAGCAAATTGTCGTTCTGCTTCCGCATGGGGAAAATGTTCATCCAGTAAATCTAGGAAGAAATCTGCGCGCATTGAACCATTGCGTTTTTCGCGCAGTGTTTGTACCATACTGACTAACATTGGTATATTTTGCAAAACCTGTTGTTGAAACAGATCTTTACTTCGTAAAATTGTCGTGGTAGCAAAGTCACGTCCAATATCAGTTAGTTGCACATCACCTTGTGTTACTTTTGCGAAACCCAACAACACTGCACCATCAAGAATCGGTAAAAGGTCATCCACTGCCAGTTGCAGCCGTTCTGCTAACTTAGGAATATCTTCCTTGCCTTGTGGTTGCTCAACAATTAATTCCAAAAGACCACTGATCCCACCGACTCGGACGTGAGGTAATGATTGGCTATAGGGTGATTTAGATGTTTGTGTTGGTGGTTTGGTGGCTGCGACTGCAACTTCTCCGGTGACTTCGGCTTCTGGGTTGGTCATCACTGTATATATATAATCTACTAAAGCTTTGAAGCGTGGATGAGTGCGATCGTGAGGACGTGGTAAATCAATTACAACTTCACCACGAATGCGCCCTGGATTTGCTCCTAAAATAATCACTCGGTCTGCTAAAAATACTGCCTCTTCAATGTTATGAGTGACAATTAATATACTTTTGGAAGGAAAACCCCCGGCATTCCAGAGGTCATCAATTTCACCCCGCAGGTTTTCAGCTGTCAAAACATCCAAAGCACTAAATGGCTCATCCATAAATAATACTTGCGGTTCAATTACAAATGCCCGCGCAAAGCCAACTCGCTGTTTCATCCCACCGGATAATTCTTTGGGATAAGCACTTTCAAAACCATCTAAACCTACTAAGTCAATAGCTTTGAGGGCGCGTTGTCGTCGTAATTCTCGATTCACCCCTTGTGCTTCTAGCCCTAGTTCCACATTTTCCTGTACTGTCAGCCAGGGTAACAAAGCAAAGCTTTGAAAAACCATTGCCACATCTTTGTTAGCACTGCGTAAGACTTTCCCATTGCTAATGACTTGTCCTTCACTGGGTGGAATCAAGCCTGCCATAATTCGCAGTAAAGTACTTTTACCACTACCACTGCGACCGAGTAAAGCCACAACTTCACCTGAATTTACCCTGGCGTTAATGTGACGCAGAACAGTAAACTCCCCTTTGCCATCGGGAAGCGGAAAGCTTTTGTTTACCTCTTCAACGGCGATTAATACTTGCTCTGTAACTGGCGTGATTTTTGTCATAAATTACACTATTTTTTACTCTTATTTGCTCATAAAAGTATGATGGAAACAGACTTTCAAGCCTGTTTACCCAACTTTATCAAAACAGAATAAAGGCGTCAGTCGTCAGAATTCAGCAATGTTTTTTGTACGACTGGCGGATAGCGCAGCTAAGCCGTGTCCGCGTACCCCTGCTCTTAAGCAAGCTACGCGTAGCGTCTCGTAGAGAGCGTCTTGATTCTGAATTCTGAATTCTGAATTCTGTATTCTTCTTCAACTGATTTCTCTGTCTAAAGTTTCATTATTAGCTTATAATCTCTCAGTATTCGGCACTGGCTGAACGCCTCGTTGGCGCAGCCTCTCGTAGAGAAGAAAGCTAACAGGACTCAGGATGCCCTCTGGTCGGACGCACGATAGCATTACTCTATATACTCTGCCATTTGTGGCGGGTGTAACTTTTTTGCAAAATCGCCGTAGCAATGCAACTTTGTTGGTTGCAGGTGGGTTTCTGTTCGGCGGATTGATGTTTGGCCCGGATTTAGATATTTTTTTTGTGCAGTACCAACGCTGGGGTTTGTTACGTTGGATTTGGTTACCTTATCAAAAAAGTCTCCGCCATCGCTCCTTTTTATCCCACGGGCCGATTATTGGTACAACCCTACGGGTGCTTTATCTGGGATGCTTGCTAGCTATTTCGGCTATTTTTGTTTTGGCAATTGCCCAAAAGCTGTGGAATTTTAACTTTACCTGGCAAGATTTGGGTAGGACTGTCGGGCGATCGCTCGTGAATTATGATACTGAATATGTAGCTCTGTTCTTGGGTTTAGAACTCGGTGCCATGAGTCATTCTCTCAGCGATTGGAGCGGTTCTGCATACAAGCGGTTTCAAAAACAAGGAATTCGGGGGTTGCTTCCCAATAATAAAGTAAAGAAGCGTCCAGTTACAAATCGCACTCAGCGTCAGTCTAAACCCAAAAATCCTAAAAGTCGTTGACTGTTGACGGTTGACAGTTAACCGTGCAATTTAAAGCTTAATAGTCTAACTTATGGAATCAAATCAAAAACATAGTGATACTTTGGCAGCCATACAAGAATTAATAGAGGTAGTGGCAAAATTGCGATCGCCCGATGACGGTTGTCCGTGGGATTTGGCACAAACCCCCGAAAGCCTGACACCTTATGTCATCGAAGAAGCTTATGAAGTGGTGGACGCAATTAAAAATGGGGATAAAGAAGCGATCGCTGAAGAGTTGGGAGATTTATTATTACAAGTAGTATTACAAGCTCAAATTGCCAGCGAGTCTGGGCAATTTTCCCTCAAAGAAATTAGTCAAGGCATTTCCCAAAAGTTAATTCGCCGCCATCCCCATGTATTTGGTGATGTCTCAGTGCAAAGTGTCGATGAAGTGCGGCAAAACTGGGAACAAATCAAAGCTGCGGAAAAAGGTGAATCCTCCCCAGAAACTCAAAAACTCAGTACCAAACTCAGTCGTTATGGGCGTACCCTTCCCCCATTAACTGCGGCCATGAAGATTTCCCAAAAAGCTGCGGCTGTGGGGTTTGAATGGGAAAACATTGATGGAGTCTGGGATAAATTTCACGAAGAATTAGCAGAATTTCAACAAGCCATAGCACAGGAAACACCAGCACGACAACAAGCAGAATTAGGTGATATATTATTTGCACTCATTCAGCTAGCCCGTTGGTATCACCTCGATCCTAGTGCTGCTTTACAAGGTACAAATCAGCGATTTGTGCAACGCTTAGAAAAAATGGAAGCAGTTGTTGACCGTCCCCTGAGTGATTATAGTTTGGATGAGTTAGAAAAATTATGGCAACAGGCAAAAATTAAACTTGCACAACAAGGGAATAGGGAATAGGGAATAGGGCATTGGGCATAGAGATTAGGGAGTTTGAGATTGAAGCTTGAGCTATTAAGATTGGAAATTGCACCTTTAACCTAATACAGTTCAGTAGGGATGAACGGCTGTTCGCCCTTACCAATTTAAGTTATAAATCTCCCTCTCCCCAATGCCCCATTCCCCTCCTCAAGATTCTTTGCCTTCAAACCACTTATCATACAAAGATTGATAAGTGCCATTTTCTCTGAGATTCAGCAAAGCTTTATTAATTGGTTTGCGATAAGGACTGTTATTGGGCAAAACGATGCCGTAACTTTCTTCACGCAAGACACTACCAACAACTTGTACTCTGCCTTTGCCTTCATTGGCTGCATAAAACAGAAGTACGGGTGCATCAAACACCACAGCATCAACTTTTTTGGTCATTAGCGCTTTGTAAGCTTCCTCGATTTTAGGGACTTGTAAAACTGAAATATGATGTTCTCGCAGGTATGCTGCGGCTGTGCTACCGGCAGTTGTGGCTACTATCTTTCCTGGCAAATCGTCGATACTCTTGATATCGCCTTGAAGTTGCTGCACTGTTAATGAGGTGGTAGCGCTGGCTGTAAAGTAGGCGGCGAAAAGCACTCCGATGAACATCCAAACAATACCTACTAAGCGTCCTACGACTCCCTTGGGCATTTCATCGGCTTGGGTTGCTAATGTGGCAGCTGCCCACCAACAAGCTTTAAAAATGCCAGGAAAGTACGAGTGGGGAACCAATCCTTCTTTATGATTGCGCTCAGATAACCAAATAATATGGGCTGCTACGGCAATTAGTACTAGGGCAATTCCTATTACTTGCAAGAGGCTGGCGGAAAAAAACAGTTGTAAAATATTAGGAGCGCTGCTGTTTTCGTTTTCTGGGTTTCTCACCAGAATTTGCAGTCCTCCAGCAAAAATTGGTAATGAAAAGTCAAAATACTGCTGGCGTTCGGCTGTAATGGAAATAGCTGCAATTCCCAGTTTGGCTTTGTTTTCCTGAATAGCAGCAAGTAGTTCCGATACAGTGGGATATTGAACAAATTTAGACTCTACATCCATTTCCTTAGCGATGCTACGCCAGAGGTCGATACTGAATCCCGATAGCCTGTCTTTATCTTCTTTATCTTGTATGACAAAGGGTGGTATGACTCGTGTAGCTACTACTAAGGGTTGTTGGGATTGTGGTTGTTGAGTGAATCCTGGAGACGCGATTAACAACAATGCCAGAGTTGTACCCACTAATCCTATACAGATATACAGTACTAAGGAAAGTCTGGTTTGGTTTTTGCGTTTATGCCCGTGGAAACAGGCAATTTGGTTTTTCCTCCCAGCCATCACTTGGCGAAATTTAGTAGCGATCGCATTTATCATCGGAATTATCTTGAGTTGTGTGCTATGTCCTATTTATCATGCCCAACCCATACTCAATATCACATTATCGATGGCCAAAATATCGATTTTTTTCTGATTTTGGCAGAAAATCGGGGTTATTTATGCTGACTGATGACTGTTCACCGTTAACAGTCAACAGTCAACACTAAAACTAAACTAGACCTGCCTTGCAAAAGTCATACCAATTCTGTATGAAGATGCGCCAAACTATATGAGGAAGGAACCGCAAAGGGCGCAAAGGACACAAAGAAAGAAAGAAAATTTGGCGCAGCCTCACAAAGAACTGGTATCACTTTTGCAAGAGGGGGAAAAGGTTAAAAGGAAAAGGGTTTTTATTTGCCCTTTCCCCTTTACCCCTTACCCTTTTCCCCACTTCTCTTAGAAGTCTACTGTAGTCAAATTACAATTTAATGGTAACTGTCTTCACTTCGGTGTATTGCTGCAAGCCATACTCACCTAGCTCTCTACCAATACCCGATTGCTTGAATCCACCGAAGGGGGCAGCAGCATCGAAGACATCGTAGCAGTTTACCCAGACTGTACCAGCACGAACGTTGTTAGCAATAGCATGGGCTTTGCTGATATCCTGAGTCCACACTCCGGCGGCCAGTCCGTACATGGTGTTATTCGCCCGTTGAATTACTTCGTCGATATCTTTGAATTTGATGATGCTCATCACTGGGCCAAAGATTTCTTCTTGGGCAATTTTCATTTCATCGCGGACATCGGCAAACACTGTGGGGGCGATAAAGAAACCCTTATCACCAACTTGATTACCACCGCATAGCATTTGGGCACCTTCGCGCATTCCCGATTCGATGTAGCTCATGACTCTATCGAATTGTTCTTTGTCTACTTGCGGCCCCTGTTCGGTGTCGGTGTCGAAGGGATTACCAACAACGCGTTTCCTTGCTCTTTCAACACTTTTAGCAACAAATTCGTCGTAGCATTTTTCTTCTACGAACACTCGCGAACCAGCGCAGCAGCATTGTCCTTGATTAAAGAATAAGGCTTCATGGGAAAGAGCGATCGCCTTGTCCATATCAGCATCAGCAAACACGATGTTGGGACTTTTGCCACCAAGTTCCAAGGTAACGCGCTTGAGGTTGCTTTTAGCAGCAGCTTCCATAATTAAATGGCCGACTTCAGTGGAACCAGTAAATGCCACTTTGTCAATATCCATGTGACCGGAAATTGCAGCCCCGGCGGTTGGCCCGTATCCTGATAAAATATTCACCACGCCGGGTGGAAAACCAGCCTCAACAATTAACTCACCCACCCGCAATGCTGATAAGGGTGTTTGTTCTGCGGTTTTCATGACTACAGTGTTACCAGTTGCCAAAGCAGGTGCTAACTTCCAAGCCTGCATTAACAGTGGGAAATTCCACGGGATAATTTGACCAACCACACCCACGGGTTCGTGGCGAGTGTAGCAAAAGTACGGCCCATTAATGGGAATAGTCTTACCTTGAACTTTGTCAGCCCAACCTGCATAGTAGCGGTAACAAGCAATGACTAAGCCCAAGTCACCCAAAGAGTTTTGTAGCGGCTTGCCATTGTCAAGAGTTTCTAGCCGTGCCAACTCATCAATATTTTGTTCAATTAAGTCAGCTAACTGATAAAGTAACTCGCCGCGACGGGTGGCAGAAATCTTTGCCCATTCTCCAGAAGTAAAGGCAGTACGGGCTGCTTGTACTGCTTTATCTACATCTTGGGCGTCTGCTTCTGAAACTTCGCAGATTACTTCACCTGTAGTGGGATTGATTGTTGCAAATCGGCGATCGCTGATACTATTTACCCATTCATTGTTAATCAGCAGTTGCGTCGGGCCGACTTTGATCTGTTGTCCTGGTACTATTGCTGTAACCATAAGACTTCCTTAAGCTTTAGAAAAAATTGCTTAAATCTATTTCTTATGTTTGTTGCTATACAGCATCTTGTCTAGATTATTTTATAAAATCTTTAGTTTTGCTTTACAATATTATTTACATTTAAATGTTATACACGTATCTGAAATTTGAATTTTCAGATGACAAATAATAGGAAAAATTTCTTTCAACAAAGATTTTTCTATAGGATTCGTATTTGATTTTTGAAAAAAACTCAGTACACTTTGATTCCTTATTCCCTGTTCTCTGTTCCCTCTCTTCGCCAATAATTTCAGGAATCAAAGCGGATTCCTACATTGATTTCCAGTATTCTATTCAATGGCTAGTTTCAGTTGTTTATGATTTTTGAGCGATGACAAATTTAACTTAATTGAAAAAAATGATTGGGGGAATACGCTAGATGTCCGACCCGACTGTATTGGATACCAACTCCTTAAGCTTGTTGTCTGCCGATCCTATTAGCAATTCTCATAGTGTTATTTCTTTTAATCCATCAGATCTAGCGTTGTTATCTATTTCGCCAACTATACAGCCCGAACTTTCTTTGAATTACGGGTTTGACATTGATGCCATTGACCAAGCACTAAGTAACCTGAGTTTTCCAGAAACCCCAGATACAACAGACCAAACAATAACCGGAGTTGATTCTTTAACTGGACTGCCAGAAGATTATGTTAGCCCTCCAGATATCAATAGTTTGAGTACAGAATCTATTTCCTCCTCTCTGAATTCAGAAATTGTTGCCACTGTTGGCAGTAGTTTTATCAATGGACGATGGGCAACAGCACAAGGGGAATTTTGGAATGAACAAAAATGGTTAACAGGTGACTTTAATGGCGACGGACGAGACGATTTAGCAAACGTTTTTCAAAATGGTAGACGAGCCGATGTTGATGTTTATGTCTCCAATAATAGTAGCTTTACAAATCAGCGCTGGGCAACTCAACAAGGTGGATTTTGGAATAGCCAAAAATGGCTAGTTGGTGATTTCAATGGCGATGGACTAGATGATTTAGCAAAAGTTTTTAATGACGGAAATCAAGCTAGTATTGATGTTCATCTCTCCAATGGTAGTAGCTTCACAATTGGACGCTGGGCGACTCGACAAGGTGGATTTGCAAATAATCAAAAATGGTTAGTTGGTGATTTCAACGGTGATGGGCGAGATGATTTTGCCAGTGTTTTTAATGATGCCAATCAAGCTAGTATTAATGTTTATCTCTCCAACGGTAACAGCTTAGAAAATGTGGTCTGGGCAACTCAGCAAGGTGGATTTTCAGAGGATCAAAAATGGCTAACTGGTGATTTCAATGGCGATGGACGAGATGATTTAGCCAATGTTTTTAATGAAGCCAATCAAGCCAGTATTGATGTTCATCTCTCCAATGGTAACAGCTTTACAAATCAGCGATGGGCAACTCAACAAGGTGGATTTTGGAACGAGCAAAAATGGCTAGCTGGTGACTTTAATAGCGATGGACAAGATGATTTAGCCAATGTTTTTAATGAAGCCAATCAAGCCAGTATTGATGTTCATCTCTCCAATGGTAACAGCTTCACAAATCAGCGATGGGCAACTCAACAAGATGGATTTTGGAACGAGCAAAAATGGCTAGCTGGTGATTTTAATGGCGATGGCAAAGATGATTTAGCCAATGTTTTTAATGAAGCTAACCAAGCTAGTATTGATGTTCATTCTGCCAACAGTTTGCCAAATTATAGCTCGATCAATGGTTATGGCTTAGTTAATGCTTCTGCTGCTGTTGCTAAAGCCATTGGTCTACCTACCTTTGCAGGTATTCCCGATTTAGGTGGTAATAACTGGGGGGCAGATTTAATCAAAGCTCCGGAAGTCTGGACAAAAGGCTACACAGGTCAAGGAATAGTTGTTGCGGTATTAGATTCCGGTGTGGACTATAACCATGCAGATTTAAGTTCAAACATCTGGACAAATACTAGAGAAATCCCTGACAACGGCATCGATGATGATTTCAATGGATACGTTGATGATTTCTATGGCTGGAACTTTGTTAGTAACAATAACAATACTTTAGACGTTTACGGTCACGGTACTCATGTAGCTGGTACCATTGCAGCAGCCAACAATGATTTTGGAGTTACAGGTATTGCCTATAACGCCAAAATCATGCCTGTGAAAGTGTTGGGTGATGATAACAAAGGCACTTATTCTGGTTTTTCCCAAGGAATTTATTACGCTGTCAACAACGGGGCAAAAGTCATTAACATGAGTTTAAATGGAACCGTTCCTGACAGTGGTTTAGAAGCAGCCATTCAATACGCCGCCAGTATGGGTGTAATTGTAGTCATGGCAGTAGGTAATTCAGCAGGTTTAACTCCTTTATACCCTGCTTACTATGCTACAAATTGGGGTTTAGCCGTTGGAGCTGTTGACAGCAATAAAAACTTAGCAGATTTCTCTAACCGAGCCGGAAGTGATTTCAACATGGCTTATGTGACTGCGCCAGGGGTTAGCGTTTACTCTACCCTACCAAATCAAACTTACGGCTTTTATAATGGCACCTCCATGGCCGCTCCCCACGTAGCAGGAGTAGCAGCCTTAATCCTCAGTGCCAATCCAAGTTTAACCGGTAGCCAAGTGCGGGAGATTGTTGCCCAAACTGCGGTTAATGTTTAGGGCATAGGGGATGCTCAATGCCCAATGCCCTATCCCCAATATTGAGTAGTTGAAGGTTTTTTCTAATATGACCGAAACAAACTCATGATAAAAGCTCCATTATTTATTTATGGGGATTATTAATTTGGAATTTTGAATTCGGAGGGAAGCGACGTGACTACTTTTCAAGTTGGGTCTTCTTTAATAGACATTGCAGCGCAAACTCGGCAAGCTGCAAGTAAGCTGGCAATTCTCTCTACTGAGGCTAAAAATTATGCGATTGAAGCGATCGCTCTGGCTTTAGAATCAGCTAAAGATGAAATTATCGCAGCGAATATTGCTGATTGTGAAGCTGCTAGTAGCCAAGGAATTGCTAAGCCGCTTTATAAGCGCTTGCAGTTGGATGAACATAAATTAAGAGATGCCATCACCGGGGTACGAGATGTTGGTAAGCTAGACGATCCTGTTGGTAAGGTGCAAATTCACCGGGAACTCGACACAGGTTTAATTCTCAAGCGCATTACTTGTCCTTTGGGTGTTTTGGGGATTATTTTTGAAGCGCGTCCAGAAGCAGCGATTCAAATTGTTTCTTTGGCAATTAAATCTGGTAACGGTGTTATCCTCAAAGGTGGCAAGGAAGCTGTGCGTTCCTGTGAAGCCATAGTCAAGGCAATTAAACAAGGATTATCTCATACTGCTGTTAACCCTGATGCAGTGCAGTTGCTCACAACTAGAGAAGAAACTTTAGAACTTTTAAAGTTAGATAAATATGTAGATTTAATTATTCCTAGAGGTTCTAATTCCTTTGTGAGATTTGTCCAAGAAAATACCCGCATTCCTGTACTAGGTCACGCTGATGGCATTTGTCATTTATATATAGATAAAGCTGCTGATATTTCCCTTGCCGTTACCATTACAGTAGATGCGAAAGCTCAATATCCTGCTGTTTGTAATGCTATTGAAACTTTGCTAGTCCATTCATCAATTGCTGAAGAATTTTTACCCAAAGTTGCTGAGGCTTTAGCACAACGGCATGTACAATTAAGAGGCGATGCTAGGACTTTAAAAATTTTACCGCATATCGCAACGGCAACAGAAATTGATTGGAAAACAGAATACAGCGATTTGATTTTGTCGATTAAAATTGTAGACTCCATTGAAGATGCCATCGCTCATATCAATGAATATGGTTCCCGTCACACAGATGCAATTATCTCTGAAGATGCTGCGGCTGTGGAAACTTTCTTAGGACTAGTGAATTCAGCCAATATATTCCACAATTGTTCCACCCGTTTTGCTGATGGTTTCCGTTATGGTTTCGGCGCAGAAGTGGGAATTAGTACTCAACAAATGCCTCCCCGCGGCCCTGTTGGCTTAGAAGGATTAGTGACATATAAATATCAAATGACTGGTGAAGGTCATATTGTCGCTACCTACACTGGCGCAAATGCCAAACCCTTTACTCATCGGGATTTGAAATAAATTAGTTGAGGTGACTTAAACTAATGCTTTTAATAAAGCCTGAAGTTTAAGTTGCACTTCTGCAAATTCCTTGTCAGGATCGGAACCAGCAACAATACCAGCACCAGCATACAACCTGGCGCGATCGCCATCTATTAAGGCTGAGCGAATTCCCACAATAAATTCGCAATTTCCCTTAGCGTCTATCCAACCTAGAGGTGCAGCATATAAACCCCTTTCAAAATTTTCATAACGACGAATTTCAGCACATGCTACATCTCGTGCCGCACCAGCAACTGCTGGTGTAGGATGCAATTGGGCAACAATCTTTAACGGATGGATGTTAGCAGGAACTACTGCACTAATTGGCGTCCATAAATGCTGGATGTTGGATAATTGTCGCAGACGAGGTGCTAATATTTGCGGTAACAAACCTAGCTGGCATAGCCTTTGAGTGATGAAATTTAGCACCAGTGAATGTTCGTGTCTTTCTTTTTCACTATTAAGCAAACGATTGGCCTTGGCTGCATCTTCAGCAGGGGTTTTTCCTCGTGGTGCAGAACCAGCCAAGGCGTCAGTGATTAGCTGCTGATTATTAATACTAATTAACCGTTCCGGACTAGCACCGATAAAGTTTTGTCCTTTGCCATTACTTGTAGAAAAAATATAACAATTAGGATGTATTTGTCTGAGATTGTTTAATGATTTAACTAAATCAAAATGATTACTGGATTTGACATCTAGTATATCTGCTAACACAATCTTGCTTAAATGGCTAGATTGGATTTTTTCTAAAACAGAAGCTACTGAATATTTAAATATTTCGGCATTGGCGAGGGATTTTTGGTAAAATTTGCTGGAAAAATTGATATCTAAAGAATAATCTTCTAAAGATTGTAGAAATTCAATTTTTGTTTGTATGGTGTCTAATATTTTGGGAATATTGACATCAGCATTTATCGTTAAATTTGTTACTAATATACAGCGCTGATTTTTCACGGCTACTTGCCAGCGGGGGAGAAAAATCGTAGCCGAGGGAAATGGATAATCTACTTGGGAATTTTGATCGAAAAAGCTGAAATAACAAAAAAAATGAGGCCCAGAAAAAGGCAAGTTAGAGTTACCAAAATAAATTATATTTTTTAGGCAAGATTTGATAAAATATTCGCTTTTATTAAAACGGTCTGCGCCATCAACTTGTAACTTTTCTACAGAATCAATTGCAGCGATCGCTTCTCCTTTGCCTTTATCCTCAAAGTAAAAATTTATTTCATTTGCTTGTGTAAATCGATCCAATACAAGTAAAGGGTCAACTAAATCGATCTCTTGGGAGATACTGACAATTTGCCTGTAATTATTTTTGATGCACTTTTTTTGCACTGCTAACAGAAATTGATATAAATCTTTGTGCTGTACAAACAAGTTGCTAGGACATGGTGAAACTGTCATGGATCTATCGATAGTAAATTTTTTTTAAGTTAACTTCCTAAAGTGTAATTAATCGTGGTCGTATTTTTACAGGTAACATATTAAGTTGCCATTTCACCAGCGTAAGATTTGCCTTTTGATGGTGTTCCGAGAGCCTAAGAAGCCAGTTGTAGTCAAGACTGCAACTTCAGCCTCAGAGTGGGGAATGGAAACCCAAGAGCAAAAGGTAAGAATTGGGCATCCAAGAGTCATAATTTATAAAGAGTCTAGTATGATTGGTACAGCATAATTCAGAAGTAAAATACGCTATTACTTTGTAAGAAAGTAGCGGGTGTAAATTACCCGCTAAAAAATTGCTGAATTGATGAATTCTGAATTAGTGAATTCTGAATTTTTAATTAATCACGACTGATGACTACCAAGCAGATTTTATATCCGAACACTAAGTTATGGATGGCAGCCATTAAACCGCCGATGTACAGCGTTGCCATTATGCCCATTTGGGTAGGAACAGCAGTAGCATTTGCCGAAACCAAAATTTTTAATGGGGCAATATTTTCTACTTTTCTAGCTGCGGCAATTTTAATTCTTGCCTGGGAAAATATCAGTAATGATGTTTTTGATTCCGAAACAGGTATCGATGGAAATAAACATCATTCTCTGGTGAATTTAACAGGTAATAAGCCATTAATATTTTGGTTAGGAAACTTGTGTTTGGCTTTGGGATTGCTGGGGATAGTAGCGATCGCTTTTTGGCAACAAGACCTAACTGTAATCGGTATAATTTTGCTCTGCTGTGCTTTGGGCTATATGTACCAAGGGCCTCCCTTTCGCTTAGGATATCAGGGTTTAGGCGAAATTCTTTGCTTTTTTGCCTTTGGCCCCTTAGGAGTGGAGGCAGCATACTACAGTCAAACTCAGACTTTCTCAATCACCGCAGGTTTAGCAGCCTCAGTAATTGTTGGTATCGCCACAACTTTGATTTTATTTTGCTCCCACTTTCACCAAGTTAAGGATGACATAGCCGCAGGCAAGCGATCGCCCATCGTTCGTCTCGGAACCGAAAAAGGTGCCCAGCTTCTATTTTGGTTCACTGGCAGCATTTATCCCCTGACTTTAGTGTTCGTATTGTCGGGAATTTTTCCAGTTTGGACATTGCTAAGTTGGTTGAGTTTGCCCTTCGCCGTCAAATTATGCCGCCACGTCCAAGAAAATCATCATCAACCAGACAAAGTGAGTAACTGTAAATTCATCGCCGTAGCCGTGCATTTTTGGAGTTGCTTGCTATTGGGTTTGGGATTTGTGTTTTAGTCAAATGACTATTTTTAAATTTCGTCCCTATCGGCGAAGATTTGTACGGACAGTTAGTACAAGTCATGGTAGATGGGATATTCGGGATGGAATTATTCTCTGTTTCACCGACGAATCAGGTAGAGTTGGCTGGGGAGAAATCGCGCCTATTAGTTGGTTTGGTTCGGAAACCATAGAACAAGCATTAGATTTTTGTCGCCAACTCCCAGCAGAAATTACAGAGGAAACGATTTTCTCCATTCCAGATGAGTTACCCGCTTGTCAATTTGGCTTTGAGTCAGCGTGGGAGTGGCAAAGTGGGAATGAGGGGGATGAACAAGTAGGGGAAAGGTTAAAGGGTAAAGGGAAAAGGGATAAATTTAACCTTTCCCCCTTACCCCTTTCCCTTTTACCATTCCCTGTTTGCCCAATGCCCAATGCCCAACTTAGCGCCTTACTCCCTGCTGGAAAAGCGGCTTTAAATCAATGGGAAAGTTTATGGCAGCAAGGATATCGCACGTTTAAATGGAAAATTGGTGTGGATGTCGTTGCTAATGAACTGAAAATTTTTGAGTCGTTGAGCGACAGTTTACCAGCTGGTTGCAAACTGCGATTAGATGCTAACGGTGGACTCAGCTATGAAGAAGCTAATTTATGGCTGTGGACTTGCGACAATTTTAAAGCAAACGGGAAACAAGCCCCAGAAATTGAATTTATCGAACAACCGCTACCTGTTGAACAATTTCAGGGGATGTTGGAATTGAGTATGTGTTATGGAACAGCGATCGCTTTAGATGAATCTGTGGCTACATTAGCGCAACTGATAGCTTGTTATCAACAAGGTTGGCGAGAAATTTTTGTCATCAAACCTGGGATAATTGGATCGCCATCTCGGTTGAGAAAGTTTTGCCAAGAAAATAAAATTGATGCTGTATTTTCATCGGTATTTGAAAGTGCGATCGGTAGAGTTGCAGCACTCAAACTAGCAGCAGAATTATCTCTAAATAACAGGGCAGTCGGTTTTGGCATTGACCACTTTTTTGAACAAGAAGATACCTGGCTTCAAAGTCTATGGAAAAACCTCTAGACTATCTTAATAATCTCGTGGAAAATGATTGGTTAATTGGTTACGATAGCCGTGAATTTAACCAAATAGCTCAAGAGTTATATTTAGAATTTACAAAGTTATCAACGCCTCAAACATCACCAAAAATTATCTTAGCCGAACGCGAACCATTAAGATTTTTAGCAAGTTTTCTCGCCGCTTGTGCAGCTAATTGCCAACTTTTTCTTTGTAATCCCGACTGGGGAACCCAAGAATGGCAACAAGTCCTAGATTTAGTACAGCCAGATATGATTTTAGGAATGGGGAATAGGAAATGGGGAGATGAGGAGATAGAAAGATGGGAAGATGTGCGAAACTACACTCACCACCTCACCACTCCACTACCCCACCCTTTTCACACTCCCGGTGCCCAATGCCCACTTATCATGATTCCCACAGGTGGTTCATCAGGACAAATTAAATTTGCCATCCATACTTGGGAAACTCTCATAGCGTCTGTCAAAGGATTTAGAAAATACTTTCAGCTAAACCAAGTCAATTGTTTTTGTGTATTGCCGTTGTACCACGTCAGTGGTTTAATGCAATTTTTACGCTCTTTTACCACTGGAGGTAAACTAGCTATTCTGCCATTCAAAACTTTAGCATCTGGTACAATATTAAATATTAAACAATCAGAATTTTTCCTATCTTTAGTACCAACTCAATTACAAAGACTTCTACAAAACTCCCAATTAATAGAATGGCTAACGGAATTCCACACCGTGCTTTTAGGAGGTGCGCCAGCATGGAGCGAACTATTAGAAAAAGCCAGATTTCACCGCATTCGCTTAGCACCAACTTATGGCATGACAGAAACCGCTTCTCAAATCGCTACCCTCAAACCAGATGATTTTCTCAATGGTAAAAATAGTAGTGGTGGAATTCTCCCCCATGCCAAAGTAAGTATTTGTAACCAGCAAGGCGAAATTTTAAATTCCAATCAAATAGGAAATATTACTATCGAAGCTCAATCTCTAGCCCTTGGTTATTATCCTAGAATCAAACCAAACAATGATAATTTCCGAGTAGATGATTTAGGCTTTTTAGATGACGAAGGATATTTAAATATTGTTGGACGTAGCAGCGATAAAATCATTACAGGCGGAGAAAATATTTATCCAGCAGAAATTGAATCAGCCATACGAGAAACTCAACTCGTTACTGATATTTGTGTGATAGGTATTCCAGATCAACACTGGGGACAAGCCTTAACAGCAATTTATATTCCTAAAAAATCAAATATCTGTAGTTTAAAAATCCAAACATTACTTAAAGACAAACTCAGCAAATTTAAAATTCCAAAATATTGGATTCCCCAGCAAAACTTACCTCGTAACTCCCAAGGTAAAATTAACCGTCAACAACTAGAAAAAATCGCAATAGAATATTTACAAAATTCCCTCAAATAACTTCCCTTGCCCTTCTTCTCTCAGCGTCCTCTGCGCCTCTGCGGTTCGTTTCCAACCACTGAGTTATCTCATCAGGTAATTCCTGCTTAACTCTACTACTCACATCAATACAAACATGCCTAGTAATCGACTTCGCAACTACCACCTCACCCACAGTAATTTCATAAGTAATTTCAAACTTATCAACACCTAATTTCTGGGGAATTAAATCGATTGATAACTTGTCCCCTACAAACATAGGACGCAAAAAATCCACACTAGCGTGAACAATGGGGAAAGCTAGAGATGGATTATGAAAAAAATCTTTGAGATTAATATTTGATGCTTCTAAAGATTCTTCATAGGCTTCATGACAAATACCCAAAACATTGGCAAAATAAACTACTCCAGCAGCATCAGTATCTTGAAAACGAACCGTGCGGTTATAAGTAAAAGCCATTTTTGATAATTTGATATTCAAAAAGAAAAATACTAGGCAATCAGCCTGCTTTGTTAAATTGGCGATCGCTTCTATATTAACCGCAACTATGGAACCTGAAAATCATTAAACAAGCAGATATTGTAAGACGAAGTACTTAAAGCTTTCACTAGCTTAGCGTCGAGAGTCAGCAAAATAGCACCTACCTGCTGTGAAAGCGCAACATAAGAACCATCATATGCAGAGATTTTATAAGTCAAGCCAATACTAACAGCATCAGCCATCAAATCAGCCGTAGAGACCACACGCAAGGGAAAACTTTTGAGAGTTGCTAAATCTGTCTGTATTTCAGCAGCAGTGTACATCCTTGCACGGACGTACTTCAATAAAACGTTAGTACACTCGATGTAAAAAAGGTCTGGTACATAAATTTCAGTCTGTGGATTGGCAAGATGACCCAAGAGTTGATTAACTTTAGTAGTTAGTGGGTCAGCAATAAAATACTTAATGCACACACTGGTATCAATAACGCATCTGAGAGGATTACTCATCTATCGCGGTCTTCTCGAATTAGTTGAGTACTATCAGGTAATCCAAAGTCTGCTGGATTCAAGCGGCGACGGTGACTAATTTCCTCTAGAAGTTTTGGGACATTTTTTCGCCTTTCATCTTCCGTAGGTTGCATCTTTGCCTGCAAAGCATTCTGCAAAATTGTAATAACTTGAGCATCAATGGAATTATTTTCCGCTTTAGCTAACTCTTGCAGCTGTGCGTATAATTCATCAGGTATATTTAGCGCATGAAGGGTAGCCATTGATTGACCTCCCAAAAGAATTTATTGCTAATGGTAGCACGATGCAAACAGGGAGGGACTTTAGAAGAACTGTTGACTGTTAACCGTCAACAGTCAACAGTCATCTACAGCGGTTCTCAGTTGCGTGCAATTCTAGTAACAGCAGTGCATGAACCAAATAAATTATGCAGGAACAAACTTTAGCGAAACACCGTTCATGCAGTAGCGCTGACCAGTAGGTGCGGGGCCGTCATCAAAAACATGACCCAGATGACCACCACAGCGACTACAATGCACTTCAATTCTGGTCATAAACAATGACCTATCTACAGTAGTACTGATAGCACCTTCAATTGGTTTATAAAAGCTAGGCCAGCCAGTACCACTGTTAAATTTGGTCTCAGATGTAAACAGTGGTTGTTCGCACGCAGCACAATAGTAAGTGCCTTCATCGTATTGTTTATCTAGAGGGCTAGTGTGAGCGCGTTCAGTCCCGTGTTTACGCAAGACACGAAATTGTTCTGGCGTTAAAATCTGACGCCATTCTTCTTCAGGTTTGCTAATTTCAAATCTACTGTTAGAAGTTGTCATTTCTTCTGACCCCCATTTGATATACCTTGATAATAAAGCTGTGCCTACTATTACTGCACTAGCCTGTAAAAAATACCGCTTGTCCATATATCTATTATTTTCTATTTCCTGCCTCACTGGCCAATCACTTCCAGTACGGTATTCCCTGCTTTAATTATTCAGCATTAGCGATCGCTCTGAATTACTGCTGATAGTCTCATTAGAATTAGATAAGAAACAATAAATTATCGTTAAATCAAATACTGGACGGAAATCCGAATCCACTAATCCACTAAATTCTCGATTTCCCTTTAATCATCATTTTCATCATCAGAACTTGTTAATTCTTGAGTACTGCCGTGTTTATTCTGACCAGTCAGATACATAAGCGAGCGATTGAGCCGCTTCACACCACTAAGGGTGACTAAAGTCAATAACCCTCCTAATAATCCCATTTGCCATAGACCACAGCCAATAGCAGCCCCCAATCCGGCTGCTGTCCACACACACGCAGCTGTGGTTAACCCCCGTACTTTTGGTGTCGCAGATTTTCTAGGGGACTCTTGTAAAATTAATCCAGCTCCCAGAAATCCTACTCCCGTAGCTACACCCTGTATTGTCCGACTCAGTGCATTGGTAGCAGCATAGGGACTATCACCCTCAGCTTGCAAAGGAATCATGACGAATAATGCAGCACCCATACTCACTAGCATAAAAGTTCTCATCCCTGCGGGTCTACCTCCTTGCTGACGGTTAAATCCAATCATGCAACCAACCACCAACGCTAAAGACAGTCTTAACGCTATATGCGGCCAATCATTGGCAGTAATAAACATCGGCCCCATTGTCTTATTCTCCTGGAGACAGAACGAAATTGGACGCCTATTGCTAGTTGACTGGATAAGTACCCACGTCTAGAGATAAAAAATTAACTACAATAAATCAATAGGTTTGTCGTACATTAAGAATAATTTAACAAAAGGTAAGCAATAAGCAAAATAATATACGCAAAGATGTGATTTCTTGATTCTTACCGGTCACTGGGAAGACCAGGAAGATGTGGCAGAGGGGCAGAGGGCAAGGGAAAATAATAACTCATAACTCATCACTCATAACTCACCACTCATAACTCACCACTCACCACTCATAACTCATAACTCACCACTCATAACTCACCACTCATCACTCATAACTCACCACTCATAACTCATAACTCATAACTCATAACTCATAACTCATAACTCATAACTCATAACTCATCACTCACCACTCACCACTCATAACTCATAACTCATAACTCATCACTCACCACTCACCACTCATCACACCCCGTGTTTCTCAAAAAACTTCTTGCTTAGTAAAGTTGAATATGTAATACTCTAAAGCTGTAAATAAAGTACGGTATTTTTATCAATCTACCGTAGTTTAAAAGGATAAGATTCATGCAGCTACTATGGTTCATCCCAACCCACGGAGACGGACGCTATCTTGCAACTGCTACAGGCGGAAGGGCAGTGAGCTTTGCCTATCTGCGGCAGATTGCCCAGGCGGTGGATGACCTTGGTTATACGGGGGCTTTATTGCCAACTGGTCGCTCTTGTGAAGATGCTTGGATTGTAGCGTCAACGTTGGTATCACTGACGCGGCAGATGCGTTTTTTGGTGGCGATTCGCCCTGGTTTGGTATCACCCGGAGTAGCAGCACGGATGGCGGCGACATTCGATCGCCTTTCTGGTGGGCGTTTATTGATTAATGTGGTTACAGGCGGCGATCCCATAGAGTTAGCCGGAGATGGTTTGCATTTGGATCACGATCGCCGTTATGAATTAACAGATGAATTTTTGACAGTATGGCGAGCCATTGCTAGTGGCGAACAAGCCAACCTCCAGGGAGATTACTTCAACATCCAAGATGGCAAACTGCTGTTTCCACCAGTGCAAAAGCCACATCCGCCGTTGTGGTTCGGTGGTTCCTCTGCCATTGCCCAAACAATTGCTGCCAAACATGTGGATGTTTACTTAACTTGGGGCGAACCACCAGCGCAAGTAGCAGAGAAAATTGCAGCAGTAAAAAGACTTGCACAAGCACAAGGTCGGACATTGCGGTTTGGTATTCGCCTACACGTGATTGTGCGGGAAACCCAGAGTGAAGCTTGGGACGCGGCCAATCAATTGATTAAATATGTAGATGACGAAGCGATCGCCAAAGCCCAAAAAGCCTATTCCCGCATGGACTCAGAAGGACAACGGCGCATGACTCAACTACATCATGGTAGCCGGGAAGCATTAGAAATCAGCCCGAATTTGTGGGCGGGAGTTGGCTTAGTACGGGGTGGAGCCGGAACAGCCCTAGTAGGCGATCCCCAAACCGTAGCCGCCAGGATATTAGAATACGCTGCTTTGGGTATTGAATCCTTTATCCTCTCTGGCTATCCCCACTTAGAAGAAGCTTATCGAGTTGCAGAACTATTATTTCCTCATTTGCCCTTAACGAATCTACCCGTAGTCGAGAAACAACACGTCTTGAGTCCATTTGGCGAGATTGTAGCAAACGAAGATTTTCCTCAGCAGCATAAAAACAAAGCTACATCCATATCCTAGTAAAGTTTAGGGTATTGGGGACTGGGGACTGGGAAGATGGGGGGCAGGGGAAAAGGTTAAAGGTTAAAGGGAAAAGGAATAAATTTAATCTTTCCCCTTTTCCACTTACCCCTTTCCCAATCAATGCCCCATGCCCAATGCCCATTAATTTAGGAGTTTAATTAAATGACAAAGATTTTAGCGATCGCTGGTAGTCCAACTCATCCTTCTAGAACTTACGGTGTTATCGAATACGCTGCTAAGCTTTTACAACAACAAGGCTTGCATGTAGACATTATTTCAGCTACGGATTTGCCTGCGGAAGATTTAGTTTTTGGGCGATATGACAGCCCTGCTTTAGAAGAACCAAAAGCCTTACTTGCAAATGCAAATGGTGTGATTATTGCCACTCCAATTTACAAAGCTGCTTACACAGGAGTACTGAAAGCATTTCTAGATTTGCTTCCACAAAAATCATTAACAGGTAAACCTGTACTACCAATTGCCCTTGGTGGGACGATCGCTCATTTATTAGCAATAGAATACGCCCTAAAACCTGTGTTATCTGAATTAGGGGCACGGCATATCCTAGCTACTGTTTATGCAGTAGACAAACAAGTCCAACGACAACCCGATAATAGCGTCATCTTAGATGAAGAAATTGACCAAAGACTCAAAGACGTTGTTAAGGAATTTGTGAAAGCTGTAGAATATGATGCCGCAGCCCCTGAAGAATTGGTTCATGCCAATTAAATAATCAAGTTTATACCTCCGTTAATTCGTAGCAGTAGGGTGATTTTTACCCATCTGCTACCTTTTTTTAATTACCGATTTGTTGACTGTTCACTGTTGACTGTTGACTGAAGAATTATTTTTCTCCTTGTCCCCTTGTCTCCCCCACCTCCCCAACCTCACCAATCCGCTTTTTTGGTCAAGTTACCCAGTAAATTAGATGTAGGGCGTAAAAAAATAAACTCAATGATAGCGATGTCTAACGACAAGCCGCAAGGCGTCTACCCTTGGGAACTTGCATCTATCGTCGGTGAAGAAAATGCTGTTTGCCTTTGGGAAAATATCGAAGAAAATCAACAAAAACGGATTCAACAGGGTATAGTTGCTGGAAATTTTCCCAGTTGTATTGTCTATCCCCGCACTCAAGAACAGCTAGCCGCAGTCCTCGCCGCAGCTGACAAAAATAACTGGCGTGTTCTTCCCTGTGGTAGTGGTAGTAAACTCTCTTGGGGTGGTTTAGTTAAGGGCGTTGATATTGTAGTCAGCACAGAACGTATCAACCAGCTGATTGAACATGCTGTGGGTGATTTGACTGTGACTGTAGAAGCTGGGATGAAATTTTCTGATTTACAAGCACTTTTGACAAATTCACGGCAATTTCTCGCCCTTGACCCCACAGCGCCAAAGTCGGCAACTATTGGCGGTATTGTCGCCACAGGTGATACGGGTTCTCTACGACAGCGTTATGGTAGCGTGCGCGACCAATTATTAGGTATTAGTTTTGTGCGTGCTGATGGACAAATTGCGAAAGCTGGCGGAAGAGTAGTTAAAAATGTTGCCGGATATGATTTGATGAAGTTGCTTACAGGATCTTACGGCACATTAGGGGTTATTAGTCAAGTAACTTTTCGGCTCTACCCGTTACAAGAGGCATCGGTAACGGTGCTACTAACTGGGGAAGCTGAGGCTATATCTCAGGCGGCTAATACTCTGCGGGGTTCGGGGTTAACACCAGTCCAGGCTGATTTGCTATCGACTAAATTGGTATCCGGTTTAAATGTGGGTAGAGGACTGGGATTAATTGCTCGTTTTCAAAGTATTCGTGAAAGCGTTCAAGAACAGTCAAACCGAGTTTTGGAACTAGGACAAAAATTGGGTTTAGATGGTGCAGTTTATGTAGATGGCCATGAAGCTCATCTATGGGAAAGATTGCAAGAACAAATATATTCTCCTGTTGAAGATTCTCTAATTAGCTGCAAAATAGGAGTGTTACCCACAAATGCGGTGGCAATTTTGTCTAAGGTAGAGCTTGGTTTAATTCATATTAGTAGTGGTTTGGGTTTGTTAAAATTAAGGGATAAAAATCAGGTTTTGCAAATCCGCGATCGCACTCAAGCTTATAGTGGTTTTTTAACAATTCTGGAAGCACCAGCGACGGTTAAAGAACAAGTAGATGTTTGGGGTTATACGGGGAATAGTTTGGCATTGATGCGGCGTATTAAGCAACAGTTTGATAGTAAAAATATTTTAAATCCTGGCCGGTTTTTGGGTGGGATTTAGTTGTCAAAAATAACCGCAAATACGCCCAGAAAGCCAAGGAATAGAGGGGAAAAATTAATTATGCAAGTTTCAAAAAATTCTGCGAATAAGACGGCTAGTTTGAAAGATTTGCAGGGGTTTGACGAAAGTCATCCACCAGCACCGAAGTTAATTGATAGTTGTGTGCATTGTGGGTTTTGTCTTTCTACTTGTCCGAGTTATCGGGTGTTGGGTAAGGAGATGGATTCTCCAAGAGGACGCATCTATTTAATGGATGCAATTAATGAAAATAAGATTGCTCTCAATACGGCAACAGTAGAACATTTTGATTCTTGTTTGGGCTGTCTTGCTTGTGTCACGACTTGTCCTTCTGGGGTGCAGTATGACAAGTTAATTTCTGCAACTCGTCACCAAGTTGAACGCAATTATCCCCGGAATTTGCCAGATAAATTATTTCGGCAGTTA
The DNA here is from genome assembly GCF_014222165.1 of Nostoc sp. 2RC. NCBI lineage: Bacteria > Bacillati > Cyanobacteriota > Cyanophyceae > Nostocales > Nostocaceae > Nostoc > Nostoc sp. 2RC. The sequence goes on along the minus strand of NZ_JACKZU010000019.1, from coordinate 18,623 downwards.
ATCTTTTCTCTGTTTCCTTATCCCCAGCTTTTACGAATTTTATTAGTTCCCTTATTGGTTTATCAAAAGTTGGGTTTGAGTCAGTTATTCCGGACTACTGGTTTACTCAATAAAATCTCTCCGCGTTTGGCAGCAATGGAATCGATTCTGCCAAAAATTACTCTCAAATCTTTTCAAGATAATTTGCCTACTGTAATTCCTGCTAAAGGTGAAAAGCGCTACCGCGTTGGGGTAATTTTAGGATGCGTGCAACGGTTGTTCTTTTCTCCTGTGAATGAAGCGACAGTGCGGGTTTTAACAGCCAATGGTTGTGAAGTTGTGATTCCCAAATCTCAAGGTTGTTGTGCGGCGCTTCCCGAACACCAAGGACAAACAGAACAAGCGAAGGTTTTAGCAAGGCAGATGATTGATAGTTTTGCTAAGAGTGATGTAGATTTTGTAATTATCAATGCTGCTGGTTGCGGTCATACTTTAAAAGAATACGGTCATATATTAGAAGATGACCCAGAATATCGCGAAAAAGCTAAGGATTTTGCAGCCAAAGTCAGAGATGCCCAAGAGTTTTTGGCAACTGTTGGTTTAACAGCTAAACTTTCACCATTGACTGATAAAACCTTGAATTTAGTTTATCAAGATGCTTGTCATTTATTGCACGGTCAAAAGATTAGCGTCCAACCGCGTCAGTTGTTACGGCAAATTCCGGAGGTGAAGTTAAAAGAACCTCTAGATGCAGCTTTGTGTTGTGGCAGCGCTGGGGTTTATAATATGTTGCAACCAGAAGTTTCTGAAGAATTGGGTCAGCAAAAAGTACAGAATTTATTGAATACTGGTGCTGAGTTAATTGCTTCTCCTAATCCTGGATGTACTTTGCAAATTACTAAGCATTTGCAGTTGCAAGGTAAGAAGATTTCAGTAATTCACCCGATGGAGTTATTAGATTATTCCATTCGGGGTGTGAAGTTGGAAGTTTGAAAAACAAAAATTTCAGTACAAGTTGACATGTTAATATCATGCCAAAATATAACAAAAATTTATCCTTCTTCTCTTCAGAGTGGGATAACTTCAACCTGGGGTGATATTAGCAGATCGCTGAATTAATTATTAAGCCTTTGTTAAATATCTCCTTAACTGTCTTAACTGTCTTAACTGTCCTTGCATTGTCATTAAAAATCTGAAATCTTGATTAAGAACATTAATTTTTGGCTCCTGAAATAGCCTCAAAACATAGTTTTGAAGTGAAAATTTCACAGCAAAGCACTTATGTATTGTTAGGGCTGAAATCTCACAGCAGAATTCAGGAGTCAGAATTTACAAACAAAAAAGAGGTAATTTATGAGCGATATTCAACAACTAGTGCCTGCTTCAGAATTCATGAAAAAGAATTTAGGAATTTCCTCAGCTCCCCTTGAAGCATACTTGAACTATGGATATGCATTGCTAGCTATTGCGGGAGCAGATGGAGAGGTTTCAGAAGCCGAATTTAACTGGTTACTAAATCATCAGCGTATAGTTGGTGCTCCTGAAGAAGCAATAGAAAAATACAAAACATTTGAATATAAAAATGCTGATTTAGAAGATCTGCTGAACAAGATTACAGTTGATGTTTCTAATTGGTCGAAATCAAGAACATTGTTGTATCATGCAATTCAAATGGCTCGTGCTGATGATAGTTACTCACTTGAAGAGCAACAAGCTGTTAAGAAAGCAGCTAAATTACTAAAGGTTGAAGATGATATTGCGCTTGCTCTGAATAAATTGGTAGACGCAGAAGAAGCCTTAACTGCATTACGCAAATCGCTACTACGGACTGAGATTTTAGCTTAATTGAGCAAAAGCCCTACATTATACCTGCCTTAAAAATAGGGAACGGGGAACAGGGAAGAGGTATTTTAATTGTTCCTTGTGAGCGCCGCTCATGGAGTTTCTTGCAAAAGTGTTTTTTGCAAGAGTTGGGAAAAGGGATGCATCTTTATTGGGGAAGGGGACAATACAAAACCTTTACCCTTTCCCCAACTCCCTTATCCCCTTCAGGGGCCCCACCTTCCCCTTTTCCCGACTTATGCAATAAGTCTATTGTTATCAGGTTGAGTAAATATACGCTTGGTGTTAGAACTCAAAACCTTAAACAGCGTAAGTTGGAGAGCCGCTAGGCATCCAACTTCTCTGCCAGACGCAACGCAAACGGAGAGTACCCTCTGTTGAATCAACTGGCATACTTTCCCTTATAAGCCACTAGCGTTAGATTAAGAGACTTTTACTCCATTTGGAAAACCCCGAATTCTAACTCCTTTTTATTTATGAGTTAGATGATTTATCCTGCTTGACTTTTTTGATTAATTCTATGTAGATATTAACCTCATTTACCTCTAGATCGTGTTCAACTCTGGTTACTTTCCATTTCTCCTTTTTTAGGTAAATTTCCTCTCCTACTCTAGGAACAAATTGTAAATCATAGAACTTTTTGAGAAAATCTTTTTGATTTTCTTCCCATAAGACTATTTTGGCTACTTCTTTGCTCATTGGTTATCCTTTTTTGTTACTAAATAAAACTAAGTACTTTGATGACATTCATTAGGCAAGTTTATCTGAATAATTCAACTCAATAACGTAGTTAAAACCACATTCTTTACTAAGAGTTATTTACTCTGTATTTTCTTGGCTATAAATTCATGTCAAGCTACATAAGTTTTGAGAAAAACAATCTCGTAGAGAAGTAGTAACGACATTGCTACAGCCCTCCGCAGGGATGATAAGTAGCTCAACCTAAAAAAATTAACACGTAGATGTAAATAAATGTAGGGTGTGTTATGCCGTAGGCTAACGCACCTTGATAGACTGTACTATATCAATTGAGGTGCGTCGCGCTTTGCAATAACGCACCCTACTATTGTTTTATGTTTAATTAAGTTGACCTACTTAACTGCTTTAGCGTTATGTCTTTAAGCTAAGGCACTATGTTACTACTTACCACTTCCGAAAGCATATTTTTCAAAGTATTAACATAATGCTGGAATACTTCTGGGTGCAGGTGCATTGTTTATTCTAAACATAATGCGCTTGTAAAAAGTACCTAAGCGAAAGATATAAATATAATTTTTTTCTAAAAAAAGTTATAGTACAAACAATTTTTAGCCAGTTTTTTGTATATTATCAGCTATTTCATTTTATTTTTTGCTAGAGAATAAGTTATTATATTGATCTAACATAATTATGTTGCCTCCAATACCAAAAGAAGTACTTGTTTGGCTACTATTTACGTTTGTAGTCTCGGTGCTTCCATTAGGAATTGATTGTCTGGTTAGGCTATTTAACCAACAAGCATGGTTTGACTATCAACATTACAGAGATGGGCAGTTACTAATAATTGCTGTGTCCTTTGGAGCGGAATCAATAGGTAATATCCTAATTAGGTCTAAGTTAAATCAATGGTATGAAATTCTAATCATCGGTAGTTGCTTTTTGACTACATTAGCTGCTGGTATACTCTATCCTTACATCAAAAATCTTCCAGCAACTAGTCAAAAAACAACTAGTCAAAACGTTGATAGAAGTATATTTTATGCTACGGTAGCTATATTTTTATTTTCTTTTGCTACCAGTCTTTTTTGTAAGTATTTATCGATGTCTTAATTCGGAGGAAATTATGGAGATTATAGCAATTGTTTCTAGCATAATGGGGTTGTCTGCTTTAGCAACTACATTGAAGTTTGTGACAAATATGCACCATCCAAAAAAAAAGGGTGCAGCGAACAGGAGAGAAACTAAGGCGTCTCCCTATGAAAAGGATAGTAGATGTATTAACTGTGTTAAAAATCCTAACCAAGGATCTGTGGTAAAAGTTTTTGTCGAAGCTAATTTAGATAATTTAGATTCAGAACGTGAAGCCAAATTAAAAGATGTTATCGAAAAATTTAGAAAAGAAGTCAAAGAAGTCAGTGAAACTATTAAGTGGTGAAGGTTATCAACTGAATAATTCTCTAGATTTTATTTTGACCTACAACAACTTATCTGGTGTAATTGGTAGGTCACGAATCCGTTTACCTGTGGCATGATAAACTGCATTTGATATGGCGGCGGCTACGCCAACAATGGGAAGTTCTCCCAAGCTTTTGGTTCCGAGTGCATTCACATAAGCATCTTCTTCTTCAACAAATAGCACTTCTATATTTGGTATATCTGCATGAACGGGAATCAAGTAGTCTGAAAGATTGGCACTAACTATTCTCCCTTGATTAGCATCCATTACGGTTTTCTCCATTAATGCCATGCCAATTCCCCAAGTAATACCACCGACAACTTGACTGCGTGCTGTCTTGAGGTTGAGAATTCGTCCTACACTATAAACACCTACGCAACGTCTAATTTTGATTTCTGCCAAAAGTTCATCAACGGCGACTTCCACAAAGATAGCGCCAAAAGAGTGTTTAGAATAGTTTTTACTCTCTGGGTTGGGTGAAGTTTGTTCTGTAACTTCTAAACTTGCTAAGCCCTGGCGGCGCAGAATATCGGTGTAGTTGTCTCGCTGGGAGGGGTTTTGTTTTAAAAATATTTGCCCTGACTCAACTGTAATATCTTTTGCTTGAGATTGATACAAAGGGGAATTTGCATCTTCGATCGCCATTTCAATCATTCTATCCCGTGCGGCGATCGCTGCTTTATGTACCGCCGGAGAAACGCTACCCACTGTAATTGAATTGCCTGTAATCGGTGCTTTGGGGTAATTACTATCACCTAGTTCAAACTGCACTGGTAAGCCCAATGCTTCCGCAGCTACCTGACTCATCACTGTATACGTACCAGTACCGATGTCTTGAGTACCAGTTTGTACTTTAACTTCCCCACTGGCAAAAATTTCAACTTTCACTGATGCTGAACCAGAATTGCTGGGAAATGTCGCACTGGCCATTCCCCAACCAATTAAAAAATCACCTTCTTGTATGGAACGAGGAATTGGGTTGCGTTGTGACCAACCAAAAATTTCTGCACCTTTTTGATAACATTGTTTCAGGGATTTACTCGACCAAGGTAATCCTGTATGAGGATCGATATCTGCATAATTTCTCAGTCTCAGTTCAATGGGGTCAACATTTAAGGCACATGCGAGTTCATCCATTGCTGACTCTAAGGCAAACATTCCTGTTGCTTCTCCGGGGCCGCGCATAAAGGTTGGTGTACCAGCGTTGATACGTCCCAAACGATATTTCACTTCCAAATTTTCACAAGCGTACATCATCGTTGTAGCTGCACCGACGGGTTCCACAAAGTCATCAAATTGCGATGTTAAGGATGTGCCAGTGTGAGTAATGACTGTTAGCTTACCTTCTTTAGTTGCGCCCAGGGTTAGGTGTTGTTGAGTTTGGGAACGGTAACCGCAGCTAGTATACATTTGCGATCGCTCTAAGGCAACTTTCACCGGTCGGTTGACTCGTTTGGCAGCGATGGCACAGAGAATAGTATGAGACCTTAAAAGTGCTTTACAACCAAATCCTCCGCCTAAGTATTTGGAGATGACGCGGACGTTTTCTTGAGGAATATCCAAAACAGATGCAATGGCTCTTTGGGTTGCAGAAATGCCTTGGGTAGTTTCATATAATGTCAAATTATCCCCCTCCCACATGGCTACGGTTGCAGAAGTCTCTAGGGGATTATGATGTTCCATTGGTGTGGAATAAACTTCTTGCACTAAAACATCTGCTTGTGCTTTTCCAAATTCTATATTCCCCCTAGTGATTTTACCTGGCATAATGCCAAAATAAAGTGTTTCTGGTTCAAATATTTCTGCCTGTGCCAATGTCGTTGTTGGCGCTGCTGCTTCAGAGATAATTTTGATTAAATCAGCAGCAGTTTGGGCTTGTTCTAAAGTTTGACCTACTACAATTCCCAAATGTTGACCATTGTAATAAATTTTGTCATCTTTCTTTGTTGGTTGAGTTTTTTCAGGAGAAAAGAAAGGTACTTTTATTAACGATGGTGTTTGCTCATAAGTAATGATATCTATGACACCAGGTGCTGCTGCGGCTGCTGATGTGTCTATTTGTATAACTTTACCATTGGCGATGGTACTTTCAAAAATTACGCCATAAGTCAAATTGTCTATGGGCATATCAGCAGTATAAGCTGCTTCTCCCGTTACTTTCAGTCTACCATCAACGCGATCTACTGATTTACCAACAATTTTACTCATACCGTTGCTTTCCTTTTCCTGAAAAATTCAATTTAGTAGAGTTTCATATCAAATTGTGGCAAATTAAACTTAAAAATTTCAATCCATTACTACTCTCTGCCTAAATAGATAACAGTACTTATGCCTATATAGATGAGTTCATTAATCAAATCGGACTGCTATATGATAAATCAATTGCTACTGATACCAATTCTTCATGAAGCTGCATAGAACTTTACCCCTCCCCAACCCTCCCCTTGGCAAGGGGAGGGTGCGCGTTAGCGCGGGTGGGGTCTTTGTATGCGTCTTCATATTAAATTGCTACTGAGAATTTTTCATAGTTTGTAAAATTAATGGATCTCTTATATCATGCTGCATATTGTAATCAACTGTGCCAAACTCCACTTGTAACATCAGGCGGTCTTGAGTAATTGGAGTAGTGCCTTTGTGGAAACAAAAAGTATCTTCAGCAAAGCCAAATCCTGCTTTACCACAAATAGTTACTAATGATTCTTGTTGATAATAGCTAATAATAGCTTCATCAGTTTGATATTTAGGTAATAATAAATGTGAAAGTTTTTTCTGATTATGGCTGCCTCTAACACAAACATGGGGGCCACCAGATGCATCAACATCTGTTAAATAAAAGAAAAATTTTAAAAACCGATAATCATCTAAATCGTAGTGAAACATTTGAAATGTTCTCATTTTTTCAAATGTTGTTGTTTCACCAGCAAAGCTCCACCATAATTGATTAGATAAATGTACTGGATTACATTCTAAATACTTAGCTGCGATCGCCAATAATGTAGGATCGTTTTGCAGCTTTTTAATAGCAGAACAAAGCAAAGAAGTATTAAAATAACCAGCTATTTTAAATGTTTTACCGCAATGCTTTTCTGCCGATTCCTTTTGATTATAAAAGAAGCCTAAATGAGGTTTATAATCACCATAGCAAGGATGATATTCAGCAAAATCAGTGATTTCATCCACTATTTGTTTTGGCAAGTTCAGACCCAAATAAAATCCATTTTTTTTGAGTTCATTAACTACAAAATCAATATCAATATCTGGAAATAAAGTAGAATTTTTATTTATCAATGTTGGAGAGAAGTATTTTTTTTCATCAGGTAAAAAATCTCTTACAAGTCTTCCTAAACGAAATTTGCCAACTTTCCGCATCAACAACCAACGAGGGTTTTTGGTTAAACCTATATAGTTTTCATAACAAATGTTATATAAGAATGGAAACTTTTTTTTTATATTTTGTAGCATGATCAAGAATTTTTATTAATAGTCAATATAAATCTACAGAGCTAGGTAACTCTAATTCAAAGTTTTAGCTACTATCAAAAGAAATTTAATTTATGTATTTTCGCATAGCAATTTGCTAATACTTGATAGTACTCATCTAAATTTATCTATAATCCAATACGCTTGGGTTAAAGGCTAATTCTATAAAATTGTGGATTTACCAGACGCGATAAATCGCTGCCTCTACAAGTGTTTTGGCCTTATGTGAACTGTATTGATCTATAATCCAGACCCCAAATGTATTTACGAAGACAATTGAGGTATGAAAGGGTAATATTTATCACTACTCAAACATAGTCTTAACTTCTCGATCGGCTGAATTGAGGGATAACGAGCTTTTAAGGCTAGTATCAATTTATGAGCTAGCTGTTAACTTTATAAGCCATCACACAAATATTACAATCTAAATCATAGCTAATTAGTGATATTAGTCACACTACTATTGTGACCAATGTCACTATTTACCATATCCCGTTTCCTAGTCTGCTGAGGTACAAATCTCTGGTTACCTCTGCGTTTCAAACTATTATCTCTACCTCACTTACCTGGAAATACCTACATAACATATAACTCCTATATAAAATTCAACTTTCACAACAAATTGAAAGCCCACGAATTAAAACGCGTTTGACTAATTCAATTTTGAATTCATTGTGTGTTTGCGGTTTGGCTTGTTTAATTGCTAGTTCCCCTGCGGCTATGAAGGTAGCTGTATTGATTGTTTGTCCTTTGAGAAATTCCTCTACTTCCCATGCACGCCAAGGTTTCGGCGCTACTCCACCAAAAGCGATACGTGCAGATTGGATCGAATTTTGTTCTATTTCTAAAGCAATAGCTACGGAAACGAGAGCAAATTCATAACTAGCCCGATCTCTAACTTTTAAATAGTGAGATTTACATACTAAATTGGGAATTTCAATAGCAATAATTAATTCTCCAGGCTGTAATAAATTTTCTATCTCTGGTGTCTCACCTGGTAAAACATAAAAATCATGAATTGAAATTTGTCGTGTTTGTTCTGCACCTTGAATGCAAATCACCGCATCTAATATTGTCAAAGCCACAGCTAAATCTGAGGGATGAACGGCGATACAATGTTCGCTAGCCCCAAAAATAGCGTGCATTCGGTTGTAGCCTGTAATTGCCGCACAACCTCTACCTGGAGTGCGTTTATTACAAGAAAAAACTGGGTCACGAAAATACCCACAACGAACTCGTTGTAGTAAATTTCCGCCCACAGTTGCCATATTTCGCAGTTGTGGGGAAGCACTTTGTAGCAAAGCTTGAGTAATTACTGGATAAGATTCTTGAATTTGGGAATTAAAAGCTACATCACTCAATCTACAGGTTGCACCAATACGAATTTGATGAGTGTGAAATTCAATATCTCCTAGTGGTAAACTATTAATATCAACTAATGTATTCGCTACTTGTACGCCATCTTTCATTAATCCTAGTAAATCAGTACCACCAGCAATAAATTCCGCAGTTTTGTCTTGTTCAAATGTGGCGATCGCTGCTTGTTCTGAAAAGACTTTAGTATAATTAAATGGCTGCATTTTCCATTTCCTCTAGCACATCCTGAATCGCTGCAATAATATTCGGATATGCCCCACAACGACAAAGGTTTCCACTCATCTTTTCGCGAATCTCTGCTTCAGATTTGGGCAGTTCTTGTAATATCATTCCTACGGCAGATACAATTTGTCCCGATGTACAGTAACCACATTGAAAAGCATCATGGCTAATAAAAGCTGTTTGTAGGGGGTGGAGTTTGTCGTCTTCTGCTAATCCTTCAATAGTAGTAATTGCAGCGTCGATGTGCATTACTGCCAATGTCATACAGGAGTTAATTCGTCGATTATTAATTAATACAGTACATGCGCCACATTCACCGCGATCGCAAGCTTTTTTTGTACCCATCAACCCCAGCTTTTCCCGTAGTGCGTCGAGTAAAGTAACACGAGGTTCTAGTTTCAGCGAATAGCATAAATTATTCACCTTCAGAGATATTTCGACTTCCTGGGAACTCAATATTTTGAATTCTTGCCTTGTAGAGTTGGAAGCGATCGCAGCTAAGGAATTTTCTTCCATATTCTTAGTGGAGATGTTAAAAATTAAATCAATTACCAAATTTTAGATCTGAAATTTTGGATTTGAAATGTAAAATTGAAAACTCAAGTTTCATGAAGATTTATAATTTTTTACTATAACCCATATTTCAGCAGTAAGGGACTTCCAAGTAAAAAATATTCTACAGAAGATTGTTAACTGTTGACCGTTGACGCTTGACTGTAAACCGTCAACGACCCCAACCAAAATTATTTATTTTTTGGAATTCCCTAATAGATTATCAGATGCGAGTATGCAATCAATCCAAAATCTCAAATCTGAAATTACTTGACGGTAATTCAATATATAGCAATCCCAAATAATTTGTGGAATATTACGTATTAGGGGTGTTGACAGTCAACAGTCAACAATCAACAGTTAACACCGATATTCTTCACAACTGAAATAGGATTGCTATAGAAACTATGTAGTCAATTTAGAGGTGTTGTTGATAATATTCCTCTATACTACCTACAGCTTTTAGTAATGGCGAATCCAAAGGTTCAATCCAATCTGCTACTTCACGAGCCAAACCAAGAGTTGAAACTCCTCCTGATGGTTCGAGTTTCCCATTCAGTGCCTTAGTTTTTATAGATTGTAGGGCATTGATAACGTTATTTAAACGTGGTGAAGACTCAGATTGTTTGTCTTTAAGCATCTGTTGGCTGATTTCAGAAGCTCGGTCTATTAGCTTGACAAATTCTTGTGTGTTGGTTTCCATAAGTTTTACGGACAGCTAAACTTTTCTACAGTAATACTTCCTCCCTCAGACCACTTGATATTCGGATCTTTGGAATCTTTAATAAATGTCTGTTGACCGCCACCTGGATAGCATTCTTTAGGAGTTTGAGGGCCGACAATGCCTTGATAAGTTAGGGTTCCTGCTGGCAAAGTTACTGTTAGTATTTGAGTGGCTTGATTACCCCATTCTTGATTGAGAGCTAGATTTTTGATGACTTCTACGTTCGTTTTATATTGGTCAGTTGTTAAATACCTGCCATATTTGTTGCTACTGCTACTATAGTAGCGATAAAAAGTTTGGGGTTGCTCTAGTTTGACTTCCTTGCATTCTGAGTTGAGGAAGGTAATGGCAATATCAGCTGGTAAAGGGCATGAAGGACTAACTTCTTGGGCAAGTACTTGTTGTGGATTTACAACACGTGGCAATGAACTGACTGAAAAACTCACAAGGCCTAAAGCAATATATATGGAGGCTGATTTTGATTTCATACAAAACCTTGTTGGTAATTATTTTTGAATACAAAAATAATACAGCAAGCTATGTACCTGATATCAAGTTTTTTGGTCAATAAATGTAGAATTTCACAAATTTACTGCCAAAATCGAGTTTATTAAATTAACAAAAATTTCATGTTTATGAATTTTTTGTTACCACTATCAACCACAGCACTGATGACAACCCATTACAACGGTAAATCAAGGTTGATCCTTGGGGACGATTGACTAAAAAAATATTTAGGAGCCAGAATAACGACTATGGGTATGCTGTCAACGTAAGGGTAGAACTTCTGCGGATTTATCGATGGGGAGATTCTAAATTCTGAATTCTGACTTTGTATATGAACAAAAATTTAACTCAGAAATTATCTAAACCGATAGTAGAAAAAGTTGCGATCGTTGGTGCTGGCCCAGGCGGTTTGGCTGCTGCCATAGCACTTCAAAGCCAAGGTATTGATGTGCAAGTGTACGAAAAAGCACAAGAATTTCGCCCAGCGGGAACCGGACTAGGATTGGCTCCTAATGGCTTGAATTCTCTGGATGCCATCGCACCGGGTATAGTGGCAACCCTTAAAAGCTCAGGATGCCAAGTGAACCACACAATTTTAAAGAATATTCAGGGAGAAACAATCCGCACTAATCAAACTAAATATCTAGAGCAATACGGACAACCATTGTTGACTGTGTGGTGGTATCGTTTACAGCAAGCTCTCGCATCTAGATTGCCATCTGACATTATTCACCTCAATCATCGTTGCATCGGCTTTGACCAACAAGAAAACGGTGTAAAAATTCATTTTGATGGTCAAGAATCAGTAGACGCAGATTTGCTCATTGGTGCTGATGGCGTCAACTCCGTAGTTAGAGAAACTTTATTTGGCGAGGGTAAGCCCAATTATATTGGTAGTATGTGTTGGCGTGCCGTTATCAAGTACCACCATGAGTTATTTAATGACTATGAACTCGTTTTCGTCAAAGGTAATAAACAGTTCATGTACATTCTCAATGTGGGAGGCGGCTATACCAGTTGGATTAGTCGCAAGTTTTATCCTGATTACTTTTTTTCTCACCATGCACATGAGGTCAAATCTCGCATTCTCCAAGAATTAGCCGATTGGGATGAATCCTTTCGGGCGGTGGTGGAAGCGACACCAGCCGAGCAAATCTGGGAAGGGCCGATTTGCGATCGCCCACCCTTAACCCACTGGAGTCAAGGCAGAGTAACCCTCTTAGGTGATGCCGCCCATCCAATGGCACCAGCTATGGGACAAGGAGCCAACACCACTTTTGAAGATGCATACGAACTGGCACAGTGTTTTTCCCATTCAGCCACCCTTGAAGCAGCCCTCGCCAACTACGAACAGTCTCGCATCGACCGTACAAAAATCATTCAAGCTCGTAGTGCTTTGGGCGAAATGCGTTACTACGATGACACTTTTACATCTTCTAACCACACCCCACAGCGACAAATGACGCTGAATGACGATTTTCACAAATGGATTTATAGTTACAAGCCCAATGTACTGAGTTTAATTTGATAGTAAATTTTGATAACCCGTCCAACGCGCTTTGACTGCTGACTGTCAACGGTCAACAATATACAGTTAACAGTCTTCTGTGGAATATTTTTTTAACAGGACTTACGCAAAAATAACGTAATTCCGTCATTACGAGCGATAGCGTACTCCTACGGAGAAGCAAGCTACGCGGAGCGTCTCGTAGAGAAGTAATCCCCCCTGACGCTGGGATTGCTTCCCTACACTTCGTTCTGGTCGCAATGACAATATCGGCGTTGCGTAAGTCCTATTTAATTGGAAGTCCCTTACCAATACGGTTTGGTTAAAGGGAAAAGGGAAAAGGGGAAAGGTTTCAAATACATCCAAATCCCCTTACCCTTTAACCTTTTCCCAGACCACAAGGGAAGTTCATACTGCTTATCCCAACCGTATTGAGTCCCTTACCATAAAGCAATTTTTCAATCAAAAACAAAAGAGGGAGATAAACTCCCTCAATCAACAAGGCAATAATTTAGTTATAGATAGCCAACAAATTACAGACGTGCTGTTGGTAACATAGCTATTGGGTTAACAGCACCCTTGCCTGATGGATGAATTTCAAAGTGGGTGTGTGGCCCGGTACTGTGACCAGTGCTACCCATTAAAGCAATTGTCTCTCCCTGGCTCACCTGCTGACCTGGTTGCACCAGAATCTTGCTGTTGTGAGCGTAGCGAGTCGTGCTGCCATCAGGATGGCGGATTTCAACGAGGTTACCGTAACCGCCATTGTTCCAGCCAGCTTTTGCTACTACACCTTCAGCAGATGAGAAAACAGGTGTGCCGGTAGAATTGGCAATATCAATTCCTTTGTGCATTCTTCCCCAACGCCAGCCATAGCCAGAGGTAAGAGTACCCTTTGCTGGCCATTGGTAAGCAACTGATGAGCTAGATGGAGGAGCTGTTGTTTCGTCAATTACTTTGGGTAAGTATTGATCGACTGCTGCCAAAGGTGGTATTGCCTGTGGAGAAACTGTCGTTCCGCGCAACTTCCCTAAGGAATCCGAGGCGTTTACTCGTCTAGGAGGCGTTGCAACTCTGGTACCAGATGGATTGCGAGGGGGAGTCCACTGACCAGCAGATCCTAGATTGGGTAAGAACTCTGGATTTATAGGCTCGTTAGCAGGTACGGTGGCACGGAATTGAGGCTGAATTGGTTGAGCGTAGTTAGCTCTGTTTGGCGTCGGAACCGGAATTGGTATCGCTACGTTATTCGGTCGAGACACAGAGATAGGTACAGCTAAATTACTGGGGGTAGAAACAGGAGTGAATGTTGTAGCAGTGTTAATTTCAGAGGTTGCTGTCGGCGCTGGTAAGTTTCCAGACTGTTGAGCGCGATATTTTTGCTGTAACCTCTGGATTTCTGCTTGTAAACTCCGTAGACGGTCGTTGTTGTTATTGTTACCCCTTACTACCCTATTTGTTATTTTTTCAGGTTGCTGGATTTCAACAAAGGCTTTTGGTACTGGGGTTTCACCACCCATGCCATAAGCTCTAGGAGCAATGGGAGCTGTTTCTAACTCAATGGGAGTATTTGTTTGAACTTGGTTGTTCGCAGTTACCGGTGTGGGGACAGTAACGCTACTGTTATCAGCAATAATTGACGATGGCGAGCCTGGTAGATATGAGTTAGCACTACCAATGGTCACAGAAGAAGTAACTTTGGGAGTATTAGTCGGCTCTACAAAACTGGGTCTAGTCCCTACAGCTACCTCAACTTGAGCAGTTGGAATAATCAGTTTTTGACTGATTTGCAGTTGATTGGGATTACTGAGGTTATTTGCCTTAACTAGTTCTGATACAGATGTATTGTATCTGTTGGCGATCGCCGCTAGGGTATCTCCAGGTTTAACTTCGTAGGCTGTTGTAGTAGAGGAAGCAATCAACGTTGTTGGTGTAGTTGATGCAATTTCCTTTTGTGTCTTCTGCTTTAACCTCGATATCAGCTTGGCTTGGGCAGCATTGTTAGTAGTTTCTGACTGCGCTAACACAGTTTTCTCAACTACAGTATTGCCAATACCAGTTTGTGATAAATTTTCGGTCTCCCCAGACCGTAATTGTGCAAGACTCTTTCTTAAACGGTTTGATTTTTCTTGTAAGCGATTGAGCGCAAACTCTTGTTGCGCTTTAAGTTGTGCATTTATTTCACTGTTTGCTGTCCCAGATGTTGCCACTGTTTGTGGTACTGTCGGTACTATGTTTGTAGTGCCTACAGTATCTTCAGCAATGGGGTTCGATAGCTTGTTGACTGTTGGAAAGCTAGTCTCAGCTAGTGTATTGTTTGACCCCTGTAGCGGTTGGGATTTTGAGCCAGTGAGATTTTTATCAACTGGTGTGGCTTGGGAAAAGGTTTCTGATGCAGGAACTTGCAAAGGCGTTCCATTGGTCGCGACTTGCCATTTAGCTTCAAGCCCAGGCAACTGTGAGACTGCTGTTGGTTCCACCACGACAGGATTTTCAGGCACACTCGGTAATGAGATTGCTTGGGATTCCAGCTTGGTGGAGGCGAATTTCACCTCAGTATCACGAACAGCAGGAATGGTTGAGGTTGCCTTTTGGCTGCCTACAGGCACCGCTGCTTGGGCTTGATCGCTTTGTCGAGTCACCAAAAGACTGGTTGCTCCCATAGAGATTGCCAAGCCAATCATGGCGGCTTTTGTCCGCACCCGACGGTTAACTTTTGGATTAATTGAATTTAGCTGTTCTACCGGGGCATCATCGCTGCTGGGGCTATTTTTCAACACAGCTTTCACTCTCTTTTTCAATGCTCGTTTCAAAGACGACCTCCTTACGATCACTAGCGCTTAACTGACCTCGATTTTTCAGCTGGATATCTAGTCAATGATCTAGATCGCAACAAATGATAGATCGAGATCACATTCACCAGAGATGCTTACGCAAGATTAACCTGCTTCTCTGATTTAGACAAGTTCACATGTTTTAGCAAAACTTAAAAATTGCTGTGCTTACTTGTCTGAACCACTCCTCACACCATTTAGGAAGTTTTCTTTTTTCCAGTTTTCCGAGACTGTCTTGCGTCAATCGCGGGGACTTGCCAATTATTACAGTTTTGTCAAGTCCATAGTCGCTACCGAAAATCAAATTGCTGCGACCTCTGGAAAAGCGATGCCCCCTGCTGTAGATCTTTTCAAGATATTTCTACACAATCCGTCTTCCCAACACGAGACTTTACGTTGATTATTCCCTAAAAAACAACCGTATTAACTCTCGGCTAATTCTGGGGAGAATCTTGGGGACATTCGAGCAAGAATAGCTCAAATGCGCTATATGACTGAGTTATGGGGCATTTGTTCCCCAATATGGAATGCTGCAAATTCATCAAAATCTATCATTCAAATTTGGCATTATCCCGAATTTTATATACAAATTTCTTATAATAAGCCCGCACCTCTTGTAAGTATCTTCCACTACATTTTATGCAAAAACACAATTTTACGTGTATTTTTTGACATTTACTCGGACGTAACCAGCAAATAGTCGCCCCTATAAATCATTGATATACTTGGTTTTTGCGAAATAATTAAGTACATTTACTTAATTAAAAATTAGTTAAACAACTATTGTAAATAGCCTAATTGACGGCGGCTTTCAAACAAACCGATAGCCACACTCACCGACAAATTCAAGCTCCGGACTCCTGGCTGGCTCATGGGAATATACAGAGTAGCATCACAATGTGATAAAACTTCTCGTGGTAAACCAGTGGTTTCACTGCCAAATAGTAACCAATCATCGGCTTGAAACTGAAAACTGGCATAATTAATATTTCCGGCGACACTATAACCCAACCATCTACCTCCACGCTTGTGGTGTACTGTTTTGAAGGCTTCTAGAGATTCGTGATACTGCAGCTTGACGTAAGGCCAGTAATCCAGACCAGCTCTTTTGAGGTAGCGATCGCTAATTTCAAAACCTAAAGGCCCCACTAAATGTAACTCCGTGTCAGTAGCTGCACAAGTACGAGCAATATTGCCTGTATTAGGAGGAATTTGGGGGTTAACTAAAACTACCTGAGGCATTGTCCGTATAATTTACGTATTGTATAAAATAATCTATCATCAATGTAAAATCTACCAAAAGGCAGAGGTTATTCATAGGTTTTGTTAATAATAATCAAGCATTCTCCATCGATTAGATTTTTAAAACGAACTGCAAAACCTCTCAGAATAGTACCTGAGAGCGTATTTTACTGAAATCATTAAATATTAAATTTTATGTAAAGTTAAGTGGTTGTTTGTGTGATTTTCAACAAGTACTGTCTGCGGAAAAATCTACCATTTGTTTGACGACAGCTGTGGATTGAGCATCAAAGATTGGGATTGAAACATACAAGCGCGTCGATAGTTGACAGTAGACTGTGAACGGTCAACTGTCAACTGTTAACAGAGTCCCTAAAACCTTCAGTTACGCCAGCAGGGACGAACACAATTTGTCTTCGAGTTCGATTTCCCGTTCTTGAATGGTGGTGATAGCCTGGGTAATGACGCGCTGGCTGTCAAAACCAACTCCGTGTAGCTGCAACCACTGTTGAGCTTCGTTGCCTTCGCGAAGAATTTTGTGCAAAGGTGAAAGGAAACAGCTAAAGCCTTGTTGTTTGGCTATCGCCCAAACCTCTTTATACATTTCGGTAATCCAATCTCTGGCTGTGATGTTTCTGCCATCTTCCCAATGGATGAGCTGAGCATCTAGACTAGTGGCAGCTGCCGCAGTTTCATTGTGAGCATTGAGAGTAACGAGTTCTTCAGGAGAAAAGGTACTTTGAGTTAACGGGTCGATGCTGGGATTTTCGATGATTTGTAACAGACGTGCTTCTAATAAGGCGCTAATTGCGAGTAAGGCAATGGGGTCTGTGACTAAATCGCAAATTCGCAGTTCTAGGCGATTTAGATCGTAGGGACGGCGATCGCCATTTGGTCGCACTGAAGCCCATAAATGCCGTACATTTTGCATTGTTCCAGCAGCCAGCTGATTTTCCACCCACTCAATATGATGGGCGTGGCTGGCAAATAACGGCACATGTTTGGGGGTTTGTGGGAACAGACCCCAACGAGTTGAGTGATAGCCTGTGGCTTTGCCATCCAAAAACGGAGATGAGGCACTCAGGGCTAAAAATAAAGGTGCTTCTAGACGAATCACCCGACACGCCCGCATTAATATTTCTGGATCGCTAATGCCGACATTGATATGTACGCTAGCGGTGACTACTTTTGTGCCATAGGTTTGTTCTATGTAGTCATGATAAGGGTTGGCTGGATCGGAACGCATAAAGCGATCGCTCCCAGCCAAAGATAAAGTACTTCCCGGTATCAGGGTATAATTTCCCAAGCGATTGAGGTAGTTTCGCAACCTCCGTCTGGGATGTAGTAGGGCACATAATAAACTCTCGTAACTAGCCGATGGCTGGGTCGTATATTCCACATTGCGGCTATCTGGCTCTCGAACAAATCCATCCAAAGCTGCAACAATTTTGTCGGAGAGACCAACGATTTCACCTTGAGGCGTGCCAGTATACATCTCAATCTCAAAGCCTTTTAATAACACCACCTTGTTCTCCTTGGCTCTCTCAGCTTATAAATTGTATCGAATTAGACGAATCTCTGGATCTACCTTGATTCAATCAAAAGTTAAGAATCATTGAATTACCAACTCATCCCAAATCAAGACGACAAACTTTTAACTCATTCCCCTGCTTTACGCAACAAGGATTTCGAGTCATTAGTAATTAGTACTTATATTTAATTTATCGTATTCAGTAATACTAATAACTAATGACCACTGACTAATGACTAAGATGACTTGGCGACAATTCCTCCCACTCTTTCTGGGAATGGGAAAAATTGTCGTCTTTCGATGAATACATACTGATACTGTTGATTTTGGTCAAATATACGGTAAATCTTGTACAAAGATTACTTAAGTATGAACTAAATATCAGTAAGGTTACTCCAAAAAATAAATTATTCCGATTCAGGTAGTTGACCCTGAGCGAAGTCGAAGGGTCAACGGTCAACACTTTTGGGCGGAATATTTTTTTACAAAGAAAGGCAGAAGTTCGTTCGCGCAGCGTGTCGAAGACAGGGCAGAAGGCACTTATGTTAGGAGTAACAATCAAAACTTTAGTTCTGGGTCTGAGCTACAGTCCAGATAAATAATTATACTGAGACTGCTTGCAGCAAGGTATAAAACCTCCTTGTTACAATCCCACTCTTTTAAGGGTGGGT
>NZ_JACKZU010000199.1:0-14851 GCF_014222165.1 Nostoc sp. 2RC | reverse complement strand
GGGGGATGCGGGGACACGGAGACACGGGGACGCAAAGACGCGGGGACAGAGGACATAAAGAGGTGGGAACACTCTGACACATCATCTTCTTTCACCGCGTCCCCGCGTCCCTCACTCTCCGTGTCCTCTTTGTTGCCCATTATCTATGAAGACGAATGGCTGATTGCTGTAGATAAACCAGCGGGATTACTTTCAGTACCAGGGCGTTATGGCGATCGCCAAGATAGTGTTTGGAGTCGTTTGTATAATATGTTACCTGATGGCATGAGTCTTGTATCTGTGCATCGGTTAGACCAAGAAACATCTGGTATTTTGTTGTTGGCGCGCGATCGCCAAACTCATCGACAAGTGGGGCAGCAGTTCCAGCAGCGACAAGTCCGCAAGGTTTATGAAGCTTTGCTTTCAGGTTTTGTGGAAGTTGAGGAAGGTACAATTGAATTGCCATTGTGGGGAAATCCGGAAAATCGTCCTTATCAGCAAGTTGATTGGCAGCGCGGTAAACCAAGTTTGACACAATTCCAGGTGATGGCAAGGGAAGGAAATTACACTCGTGTAGAGTTTACACCCTTAACAGGACGTACCCATCAATTGAGAGTTCATGCGGCAGATGCGCGAGGACTGGGGGTGAGAATTTTAGGCGATCGCCTTTATGGATGCCGTGCAAACACAAATCGCTTACATCTACACGCTAGGGAACTTTGTTTTGAGCATCCGAAACTAGGACGAATTTTACACTTAAAAATCAAGACACCATTTTAAGCTTGCGACGCTACTAGGGCTAAGAAACGAAGTTTTAGGTTGGATTTTAAGACTTGTGTGTCTTCTGTGTAGGAGTAAGCTATCGCTCGTAATGACGGAGTTACGTTATTTTTGCATAAATCCTGTTTATCGTTATTCAAAACTTTTAAAAATTAATCGCAAGATTTTGCTAGTTGCACAAAAATCAAATAGCTAGAAAATAAATTGTCTTTTAATGTAAAGAAAATTAATTCAATTCCCAAGAAGTATGGCAATACTTGTCGGGTTTTGGGGGAAAGGGAAAGGGGAAAAGGGAAAGAAAAAACCTTTAACCCTTACCCTTTAACCCCTTCGGGGTTCGCCAGTCGCTCATGGGGGAAACCCCCAAGACCGCGCTGGCTCACCTTTTCCCCAAACCAAATTCCAGTTTAAAATCCAAAACCCGAGCAGTATTGAGAAGTATGGCACATTTATCGGCGTTGCCAACTTCCAGACAATAAATTACGCAATTTCATTTATTGATATGACTCCCGCCCAGAAGGGGTGGTAAACAAAAATAATCACTTTGCTAATTAGTCATCTTTCTATAGGAGGATTTATGACAATTGTTCACCAGCTGCCTTTTGCATTAAAACTTTTCACAGCCTTGGGTTGTGGATTAGTTGCGGGAGTCTTCTTTGCCTTCTCAACTTTTGTTATGGGCGCTCTTGCTCGGCTCCAGCCCAAAGAAGGCATTATTGCTATGCAATCGATCAATATCACAGTCATCAATCCGTTATTTATGACGGCGCTGTTTGGAACCGCTTTGGCTTGCCTATTTCTAGCCATAGGTTCACTGTTGAAGTGGCATCAACCTGGTGCTATATACTTGCTAATTGGTAGTTTACTATACTTGATTGGCACGATTCTAGTAACTATCGTCTTCAATGTCCCACTGAATGATGCTCTGGCCATAGCCAAACCAGATACTACTGAAGGTGCAAATCTATGGGCTAGATATCTGACTAACTGGACACTCTGGAACCATGTCCGAACAATAGCAGCCTTTGGGGCAGCAGCATTACTCACCATCGCCCTTTGCGAGAAAACAGTGCAATAAGTTGTGGGGCATTTGCTTTACTAAAACAATTACCTTAATATCATCTTCTTCACCAAGTTCTTCTTTGTACTCATGAGTGAGGAATCTGAATTAAACCATTTTGAATCTTTGCTTGAAATTCAACCCCATTTAGTAGGGGCGGGTTTACCAATATCATCGTGTAAAGCTATTAAACTTAAAAGGGTAGACTTAGTTAGCTTCTTTCTCTACAGACGGAAAATTGGAAGCATAACTTTGCCGTTGCAGTAAAGTTATGGGTAAATGTACACTTTGACTTTTAAAACAGCCTCTCACAAAAATGGACGTAACTGGATTCGAACCAGTGACCTCTACGATGTCAACGTAGCGCTCTAACCAACTGAGCTATACGTCCTTATCCACACAATTACCTATATTAACACATAAATCTCTCAAAAAGCAAAATAAAAAATCTAGACGATTTGAGTCAAATTAGACCCTACTATATGATTGTTCAGGCTATTAGGTTCTGCTGGGGGTCAGCTACCAGAGGGAACTCTTACTGCATCTGCGGTACTGGAGTGTGTTAGTTATATGTCTTGGTCACAACGTCCACAGGCTTTCAAAAATGGCATTTTGGCAAAAATTCCACCTCTATGATGCGCGTTTTAATTCTGGGCGGAACGGGAGATGCAGCAGAACTAGCTGCTAGACTCGCGGCTATAGAAAGTGTAGAAATAATTACATCTTTAGCTGGCCGGACTCGCGAACCATTACTTCCTTTGGGTGATTTGCGGGTTGGCGGCTTCGGTGGTGTAGCTGGATTGGTTAGTTATCTGGAAGCTATGCAAATTGATTTACTCATTGATGCAACCCATCCTTTTGCTACCCAGATTTCTTGGAATGCTGTAGATGCTGCAACCAAAGTGCGAGTACCCCATCTGATGTTAATTCGTCCGCCTTGGGAAAAGGTAAATGGCGATCGCTGGATTGAAGTTGATAGCGTTGCAGCCGCAGCAACAGTGTTGCAAAACCAAGCACAGCGAGTCTTTTTGACAGTTGGTAGGCAAGAACTCGCCGCTTTTGCTCACCTCAAAGATATTTGGTTTTTAATGCGGATGATTGACCCTCCTGCTCCTGATGCTTTAGTGCCACCGGGGATGTTATTGTGCGATCGCGGCCCTTTTACCCTCCAAAATGAAAGGGAAATCTTGATTCAACACAACATCGATACCATAGTTAGTAAAAATAGTGGTGGTGATGCAACCTACGCCAAAATCATTGCCGCACGAGAACTTGAGGTGAAAGTTGTTATGGTGAATCGTCCACCCATACCACCAGGAAATTATGTGACTAATGTTGATGATGCTTTGGCGTGGGTATTCCAAAAAATCAATTATTCTATTTGAGATTGTTGACCCTTCTGTTATGGTCGCCGCTACGCGGAGCGTCCCGGAGGGAAGTGGTACGACTTCGCTCCGGGTCAAGGCTGAGCGGAGTCGAAGCCATGACTGTTGATGGTTCACACTCAACAGTTAACAGTCTTCTATCCAACTGTTGCTAATGCTGATTCTGGTAAGAAATATTTGAGATTTTCTTTTTGAGTAGCAAATTTCAAATACACAGAGGCCATTTCTGGTGTTAGAAATTCAATCATTAATCTGTTTTCCACCCAGAATTCAATCACATCAAAGAAAGAATCCCGGTTACAGCGCACTACGCGCCAGCCTTCACGGACACCAATTTGTTCAATTTCTTCCTGAGTAATTGGTACAGAAATAGCTGCATGAATATCTGTAAATCTCGAACTAATAGGAGTATGTACAAATACACATTGTTCATCGCCTTCGCCAGGCTCGATTTGAGAACCTAAAGGATACAGTTCAATGGCTGTACCATGTTGGTCGAAAGGTATCACTATATAACTACCTGGGTTAGGTGGAAAAGCAACAGCTTGTGCTTTTAAAATTTCTGCTAGAACTTGAGCAACATGGTTGGGATTTTTAACAGCAATGGAAATATGGTGAATCATATAAATAACCTCTGTTTGATATGTTTGTAGATTACGAGAAAATGGGGGAAAACTAGGGGAGAAAAATCCGACCAAATTTCACTTTTGTAGGGAAGTGTAGCGATGCGCTTCTATTGAGGACGCCCATAATGAGCTTTACCCTGTCCATCAGTAGTTTCAAGGACGAGAACTTGTTGCCCGTAGTCATTGGTTTGAATCGACCATTGATAGGTTTCCGGTTTTGCTGAATTGCGACTGGAATAGGTGCGTCCGCTATTGCAGATTTGCCCTTGAGATACGCTGTCGCTTGGTTGGAAAGTCATCAACCCAGCCTCGACTTTAACTTTACCTTTTTCTTCTATATACAAATTAGACGAGCAGTTGTAGGTGGTGATTTGAATCAGCCTCCTTCGCTGGTAGTTACCGTTAGAGGCGAGTTGAAATTGATCGCTAGAACCGTTGGGGGCCGCTGGCCGTCCTGTATAGCTGTCTTGGTATTGGATGGAAGAAATTCGACCGTACCGCCATTCACCTTGTAGTTCTGTAGGCACTCCAGCATTGTTACCTGCTTGACTGGTACTTGGGTAAAAAACAAGGCTGGCACTGAGGCTTAAACCGAAGGCACTAGCAGCGAAGAAACGAGTAGCTTTTGACATAATATTGGGTTGCTGATTGAGTAGATATGAATTTTTAGGAATGGATTTATGAACAAGAATTCAGAATTCAGGAGTCAGGAGTCAGAATTCAGAATTCAGGAGTCAGGAGTCAGGTGTCAGGAGTCAGAATTCAGAATTCAGGAGTCAGGAGTCAGGTGTCAGGAGTCAGGAGTCAGAATTTTCTGATATCAGCAGAAGCATAGTTGAGGAAATAAACTAATACAAGAAAAATTCTGAAACACCTTGCTTGCTATACATCTGCTTAGTTGATGCAGTTTTCAATTTATCCAGCAAACTGCAATCCGTATTTGTGGAAAACAGGCTGGATTTTTTCCATGTTTATTACTGGGCTATCTGCTACTTCACCCATTTCTTCATAAAACTTTTTCGCTCCTTTGGGTGCAATTAAAGCTAAGAATTTAGTAGTGGCAGAGCGAACTTTAAAGGCGTGTGGTGCATTGTGAGGAATATTAACGAAACAGCCTGGTGATGCCAAAATTGTTTCTGTACCAATTTGGATGTCTACTTCACCTTCTAGAATATAAAAAGCTTCTTCCCAAGGGTGAGTATGTAGTGGAGGGCCATTTTCTTGTGTATCTGTAATTTCATAAACTGCCCAAGTTCCATTTGTTTCTTCACCAGTTGCTTTGGTTGTAAAATGTGAGCCAAGAACTGAAAATTGATTGCCTTCTCCTGGTGTGAGAATAATTGGTTTACGCATAGTAGAAGTTTGCATATAAGCTATTCCTTGTTGTGTAATTTAGTAGATATCAGCTACAAACTTGATTTGATGTTTATTAGATTAGTAATTAATCGGGGAGAACTAGGGGAGACAATTGGGTAATGGATATTTTTTTTGTAACTGATTATTAAGAAACTGAACTAACATAAAAATTTCTAGAAATAATGAGTAATTTAGGGACTTCCAAGTAAAAAAATATTCCACAGGAGACTGTTGACTGTTGACAGTGAACAGTCAAGGCTTTGACTCCGCTCAGGGTCAAGGCTGAGCAGAGTTGAAGGGTCAACGACTCCAAGGGGAATAATTGATTTTTTGGAGTTACCTTATTCTGGCGAAAGTCTATATTGTGATGCTTAACCAATCACTCAAATTCCCGAAAGCTGACATTTTAGTAATTGATGACACACCAGAAAACCTCAACCTTCTATCTGCTATGCTGACGGAGCAGGGATATAAAGTAAGGAGTGTTACTAAAGGTTCTACGGGTTTACGGGGAGCAAATGCAGTTCCTCCGGACTTGATTTTGTTGGATGTGAATATGCCTCAGATGAATGGCTATGAAGTCTGCCAAAATTTGAAGGCAAGCGATCGCACTCGCGATATCCCGGTAATTTTTATCAGTGCTTTGGGTGATGTGCTAGATAAAATCAAGGCTTTTGCAGTCGGGGGAGTAGACTACATCACTAAACCTTTTCAATTAGAAGAGGTTTTAGCACGCATTGAAAATCATTTGACGATTCGGCAATTGCAACAACAACTCCAAGCGCAAAATCAACAGTTGCAGCAAGAAATCCGCGATCGCACTAAAGCCGAAGAAAAGTTTGCTATGGTTTTTCGCTCTAGTCCCAACCCAATCGCCATCGCTACGGTTTCTGAAGCTCGTTTTCTGGATGTCAATGCCAGTTTCTTAAAAATTAGCGGCTATTCTTTGGAGGAAGTAATCGGACACACTGCTGCTGAACTGGATTTAGGAAAAAATACAGTAGCATTTGCCCAAAAAATCCAACTTCTGCCGGAAACCGGCTCACTTTACAATCAAGAATTTGAATTTTCTACTAAATCTGGCGAACTCAAAACCATACTAATATCTATCGAATTGATTGACTTAGCCGGAGTCCCTTGTGCTTTATTAATTGCCAATGACATCACCGAACGCAAACGTCTAGAAAACGAATTTATCTCTTTAGTCAGCCATGAATTGCGTACACCTTTAACTTCTACTATGGGAGCATTAGATTTGTTGGGTGCAGGACAACTAGGAACTCTCACCCAACAAGGACAAAAAGTCCTAAGCATTGCCACTACTAATACTGAACGCCTGATGCGCTTGGTGAACGATATTCTCGATTTAGAGCGGATGAAATCCGGGAAAATCTTCATGCGAAACGCCAAGTGCAATCTCGCCGATTTGCTAATTACAGCAACGGAAGCAATGCAAGCAATGGCAGATAAATTACAAGTGCAATTAATTGTCAATCCTTTGACAATTGAACTTTGGGCAGATGACGATCGCCTGATCCAAACATTGACAAATTTACTTAGTAATGCTATCAAATTTTCTGAACCAGGCGATCGCGTGTGGATTAGTGCTATTCTCTCGGAATCAAAAACCGTTGATGGAGAAGAAAGTCACAATTCCCTGACTTCCTCACCCAGCTATGTTTTAATTACCATCCAAGATGAGGGACGAGGAATTCCCGAAGATAAATTACAAATTATTTTCGAGCGTTTTCAGCAGGTAGATGCATCTGATTCTCGCAACAAAGGAGGAACGGGTTTAGGACTTGCCATTTGTCGGAATATTGTGCAGCAACACAACGGTAAAATCTGGGTTCAGAGCATTTTAGGACAAGGTAGTACATTTTATGTACTGTTACCTTTAGCTGGCTAGTCATTGGCATTGGTTTTCACTAATGACTAATAACCAAGATTACCCTACTTTTCCCCCATCGCATTTTAAAATAATTCCAGGATGGTCAAGCTAACCAGCATCACATATCATGCGAAAATGACACTATGAACAGAAGTATTTTAATTGTTGATGATGAAGAAGATGTGCAGGCGATCGCCAAATTGGGATTAGAAATGGGTGCTGGTTGGAACGTGTTGACCGCTTGTTCTGGTCAAGAAGCGTTGAAGGTAGCTAGCAACTTTAAACTCGATGTTATTTTATTAGATATGATGATGCCTGATATGGATGGCCGTGCCACTCTGCAACAACTCAAGGCTAACCCTGTCACTCATGCAATTCCAGTAATTTTACTAACTGCTAAAGTTCAGGACTCAGATCGAGATAGCTTTACAGGCTTGGATGTAGCTGCTGTCTTTGCCAAACCTTTTCGTCCCCTGAAACTCGCAGGACAAATCAGTGAAGCATTGGGTTGGGGCTAATTATAAACCAGTTAACAGGTAGGTTAGAAAATAAACTGATAGTCAAACCTTCACACCAAAAGACTTTTAAGTCTATTGCCTTTTGCCTATTGCCTGTTGCCTGTTATAAATTAGGTAATGATTCAGGAGTCAGAATTTAGGAGTCAGAATAGTTCAATAATCAAGTATTCTCTTGATTATTAAATCATACTAGTGGTTCATCGCATTAGTTACGAGGGGTAAACTCATTCTTAATTTTTCTTTCTTTGCGCTCTTTGCGTCCTTTGCGGTTCGTTCTCTTAACCATCAAAATTAATGCGATAGACTACTAGTGGTTCATCACATTAGTTACGAGGGGTAAATAAGTTTGTAGTTAGGACTTTAGTCCTTGATTTTTAAGCACTGAAGTGCTTACTACAAACTCATCAAAATTAATGCGATAGACCATTAGTTATACTAAATTCCTTATAAATTCTGAATTCTGGCTCCTGAGTGCTGAATTCTTACTAAATTAGTACAAACGTTTTATAAATTGAGCAGATATCAATGACAGCCTATTATGATTCCATAGCCGAGCAGTATAAAAAATCCAAACAATTGCCCTTTCGCTTACATATTGAAGCATATACATACTTTCATTTGCTTGGAAATTTAGCTAACAAATCAATTCTTGATTTAGCTTGTGGCGAAGGATTTTATACCAGACAATTCCAACTCCAAGGTGCAGCAAAAGTAATAGGAGTAGAAATTTCTGAAAAAATGATTGAACTCGCAAGACGAGAAGAAGCTACGCAACCCCAAGGTATTGAATATATACTTGCGGATGTACTTGAAGTCGGCAAAATTGGCAATTTTGATTTGGTAGCGGCTTCCTTTCTCTTAAACTATGCTCAAACCAGAGAAGAATTACTCAAAATGTGTCACAACATATTTATTAACCTGAAACCAGGTGGTCGTTTTGTGACCATGAATAACAATGCTTCTCAGCCACCTACCTCTTATCTGGCAACAGAAAAATATGGATTTATTAAAAGTATCAACTCACCACTCATAGAAGGTACACCCATAACATATACAATCTATGGTAATGGGCAGAAATTCAGCTTTGATAACTATTATCTCAGCACAGAAACTTATGAATGGGCATTTCGGAGTGCTGGTTTCCAACAAGTTAATTGGCAAAAACCAATAGTTTCTCCTCAAGGTGTGGAAGAATTTGGTCAAGAATTCTGGCAAGATTTTATTGACTGCGTACCCATCATTGGTATTGAGTGTGTGAAAGGGAATGATGGTAAAAAATAAGGTAACTGCAAAAAATAAAGTATTCCGATTAAAGAGTTGACCGTTAACTGTGAACCGTCAACTGTAGGGGCGAACGGTTGTTCGCTCCTACCAGCGATTATGGTTCAAATAGATGAAAAGCGCTGTCAAAAAGTGTTTATAGAACCGGGGGACAAAAAGCCCAAAATTAAGTTAATGACTATTGACCAATGACTAATAACCAGGACTTACGCAAAAATAACGTAATTCCGTCATTACGAGCGATAGAGAAGTAATCTGCTTCCCTACACTCCGTTTCGGTCGCAATGACAATATCGGCGTTGCGTAAGTCCTAATAACTAATGACTAATTTTAAATTTGGATTTTGAATCTTCAATCCAAAATCCAAAATCCAAAATCTAAAATTTCACCAGAGGTATTGTTGTTTAACTTGCTAACCAAAAAGCGACATTCCGCACATAGGTTTTGATATCTTCCAAAGCCCGTGGCTCTGTTTTCATACCATCTCCTGGTGGTTCATCGACAAAAGAGGGACAGCCTTTGGTAATATCCCAGTTGTAATCAACTAAATGGTGGAAACTGGAATTAGCTACTGCTCGTCCTAATATATTTCCTTGTGCATCTTGATGATGTTCAATGATAACAATTAGGTTGAAGTTACGATTAGTAATTAAACTTTTTCCTAAAGCGATTACCCGTGCATTTGTATTACTTAAAGGCGCACCAATGCCTCCTTCATGGGGATGCGCGGGAAAAAATTCGATATGTCCCACAGGGGAATTGGGATTTTTCAAAAGTTCGTGAATTGGTTCAAGAATGGTAATTTTTTGATAATCGCCGTTAGCTCCAGAATGATAATTAGGCCAAGAAATATAAGTTGTATAGGAATCATCTCGGTTCCAGCGAGATTCATCAGGATCGGGATTTTTTGTGTTGAAATAATGGACATCACCAATGTCAATTAAACTGCACATCGAACAACCCATATCTTGATGATCGCGTGTTGTTAGAATACCACCACCACGTTGCCGAAAAGCATTAATTCCGGCGATATCCTTTTCAGTTAAACCATCACCCACATCTAAAGCAAATAGCCAAAGTTGATCGAAATCTGATTTCTCAAGCGTACTTAATATTGGGTCACCACCAACTGCATTAGGCTCGTAATCGCGTCCTGTAACCTCAAATAAAGAATTTCCCGCTTCATCTTTAATTGATGCTAGATAATCTTGCAACATCGAGAAACGAAAAATGCTCCAATCATCTTCAGTTGTGGGAATCGTAGTCTGCAAAAGAATACGAATTGGTTTTGCCATAACCTGTGCCAGAGGAATACCACAATAGAGTATAGCGATCGCTTTGCACTAATGCTTAAATAATTCCTAAACATCCGTCTTTGGTATGAAAATATTTCCTTACTCTAGGTAGTAGCACTGAAAATTGAAAATTGCTATATTAAACAGATGTGATTCACTTTCCCTCGACCAAATATATTCATATGTAGCGGGTACTGGGGATTTCTGCCTGTCTGGGTAGCTTCAATTCAACGTTTTTTAGCACAGCAACAGACATAAAACAGATATGAAAGCAGAACAACTCCTAAAAGATTATGCCGCAGGTGTCAGAAATTTTACTGGTGTCAACCTGAGTGAAGCAAACCTCAGGGAAGCCAACCTCAAAGGGGCAGTTTTAGATAAAGCCATCTTAGACGGAGCTAATTTGAGTCACGCAAACTTAGCACAAACTAGTTTCGTTGGTGCAGACTTAAATGGAGCAGATTTAAGTGATGCCAACCTCACAGGTAGTAACTTAACTGGAGCCATCTTAGATGGAGCCATCTTAGATGGAGCAACATTAGATGGAGCTAATTTGAGTCAGGCTGATTTAACAGTTGCCAAGCTGATAGAAACTAACTTAACTGAAGCACAGTTACAACAAGCAAGCTTAGTCGCTGCAAATTTAAATGGAGCCGAATTAACTGGCGCAGACTTAACCGTAGCCGACTTGTCCCAGGCAAATCTTAGCGAAGCAGACTTAAACCAAGCAAATTTAAGCGGAACCAATTTAGAAGGAGCCAATGTTGAAGGGACAATTTTGGATGAGAATGGGTAGGGGGGATTGGAGATTGGGAGTATTGATTGTTGACTGTTAACTGGTAACTGGTGACTGGTGAGTTATTATTCTCCCTTGCCCCCTTCCCCTCTGTCCCATCTCCCTTGTCTCCCCATCTCCCCAGTCCCCAGTCCCTCTTAGACTAAGTAACTAGTATTCGGCACGATCGCGAAAAATGCATACTCATACCAAGCAGTCCAGATGAAACTGCGAATCCATCGCTGGCGCTTTTCGGGACTCAATTCATATTCAAATGCCCCACGCGCTACATCGATGGAAGAGAGGTGAGAGTTGCAAGCACAGCCATGTTGATAAGTAAAACCATATTTCGAGGCAATACTTTGCACCTTCATTTGAATTGCAAATACTTTGCCTGCATGGAGTATGGCATCCCAAGCACGCTTGTGTTCTATATCACGGGGATCGAATCGTAGGGCACGTTCTTCAAAAACATGATCCCGATAAATTGGCGCTAAATGTACGTGATAGAAACTTGCAGGCAGTTCGTAACCAAATTCATTGAATAAATCTATACCAATACGAGCTACTTTGACCTCCTGGGCATACTCGATTCCCTTTGATTCCACATCCTGGAGAATTTCTACAAAATTGGGATAGCTATCTTTTTTAAAGTCTTGTGCAAAAAATTCCAGGGTTTCCCACGCCAACTGTGTAAAGATTTGGGAAAAGGACGGTATTAAGTGAGCTAGTTGGGGGCGATCGCTAAATAAATCAACGTCACCATGCCCTAATTTGTATAGAAATAACTGTGCCATCTCCACATAAGTTTGGGGATCGGAAAGCCCGACACTCGTGGTTCCTCTCGCAATCTCTTGCCATGTAGGGGGTAGTTGAGAAACGTGAACCGCATTTTCTCCGGCGATGATTGCAACACGAGGACATTCGAGAAGTTGCATCGACAATCTCCATTTAAGACTTTAATGTAATTTACCAAAAGACGGCGAGAAAGGCCATTCCTTGTGGGGAAAGGGAAAAGGGTTTTTATTTGCCCTTTCCCCTTTTCCCCACTTTTGCAAGAAGTCTACTGTTGACTGCTGACTGTCAACGGTGAACTGTCAACAGTTAACAGTCTTCTGTGGAATCTTTTTTTACTTGGAAGTCCCTTAACAGTCAGTACTCCCAATGCCCGATACTCATTTACTCAATTTTCAAGTTGAAAGGTAAGCGGGCATAAATTCCCTGTGGATCGTTCATTTTTTGGAAAATTTGGATTTCTTGTTGCAGTTTTTGGAATTCGCTGGTGAGGGGATTGGATTTTTTGGCTTGCGTTGGCTCAATTCCCAAGGTTTCCTGTACTTCTTGAGTTGCTTTGCCAAAAAAGCGTTCTCCGAAGCTACTTAAACGGGGATATTCTTGTAATTCCCAATCTCCTTGGAGTTTTGCTTCCTCAGCAGCATAAGCGATCGCAGCATTTAAACCACCAATTTCATCTACTAAACCAATTTCCTTGGCGGCGATACCAGACCAAACTCGTCCTTGGGCGATTTCTGCTACTTTTTGTTCTGGGAGTTTGCGACCTTGGGAAACTTTATTGAGAAACATGTTGTAAATCCGGTCAACGCTACGCTGATAAAGTGCTAGTTCTTGGGGGGATTTCGGGCGGGAAGCTGTTTGAGAATCTGCATAGCGTCCGGTTTTCACTGAATCCCAGGTGATACCGTTGTCATTTGCCAGTTTTTGCCCGTTAAGTAATACCCCAAACACGCCTATTGAGCCTGTAATTGTATTGGGTTCAGCAAAAATCCGGTTGGAGTCGCTAGCAATCCAATAACCACCGGAGGCGGCGGTATCGCCCATTGATACTACTACTGGTTTTTGCTGGCGAGTTAATTTCACTTCACGCTGCATGACTTCGGCGGCGGTGGCGCTACCACCTGGGCTATTAATTCGTAGCACAACTGCTTTGACATCTTCATCTTGTCGCAGCCTGTTAAAGATTTTGGCAAAGCGATCGCCTCCTACTTGCCCATCTTCACCTATGCCATCGACAATATCGCCTTCAGCATAAACAACGGCGATTTTATTTTTGGAGTTACGTTCTACACCCAAAGTTTTGCCGGAAACTTGTGCGTAATCATTGAAGTTAATTTGCCGGAATGTTTTTTCGTCTTTGTTGCTGTCTGTAAGCTTTTTCAGGTCGCTTACCACTTCATCAGCGTATGCTACTTGGTCTACTAAACCGTTATTTTTTGCTTGTGTTGCTGGTAAGAAAGCTTGATTATCTGCGATCGTTTGTAATTGTTGCGGTTGAATTTTCCGACTGCTACCAACAGCATCGCGCCACTCTCCCCAAACATCATCCAATAATTTCTGAGTTTGTTCGCGGTTTTCTGGACTCAGCTTTGTGAGAATCAACGGTTCAACGGCTCCCTTAAATTTCCCCACCCGCACCACTTGAACGCCAATACCATACTTCTGTAATGCTCCGGTTAAGAACATCAATTGGGAACTCAAACCGTTGATTTCCATCAATCCCAAGGGATTCAGGACGATGGAATTTGCCGTTGAACTCAGATAATATTCCTTTTCGCTCCAATTACTGCCATAGGCGACAATTTTTTTCCCAGATGCGCGGAATTCCTCTAAAGCTTTGCGGATTTCTTTGAGAGAAGCATAGCCGACATTACTGGCTTCGCTGTCACGGCTAGCATCGAGATAGATACCCACAATTCGCGAATCGCGCCGCGCCTTTTCCAAAGTTTCCACGACTTTACGCAGCGTTATTCTCTCCTCAGCTGCACCTGAGAGTGCATTTTGAAAGAATTCGCCAGAATTAGGTTCGCCATCGGTAATTTTCATCGATAAGTTAAAAACCAGTACTGACTTATCTTTCACTTCCGGCCCAGTATCTTTAGTGGAAGTAGCAGCTAACAGCAGCAAAAACAGTCCAGTGGTTCCCAAACCGCAGAAAACAATTAGTCCTAGTACGGTGCCAACTAAACTAGCCAAAGTTTGTTTAATAAAGTTTGTCATATCTTGTAAATCTATTCACTACTGGTTTATTCATTTTTACTTTAGTAACCTTTCCAACATTTTAAAAACCCCACTTTAGTTTAGTGGGGTTTAGCATCAAGTATTCACGATCGTTAATTAGCGATCGCCTTCACAAATTTATCCAACAGGAGGTTAGCCACCATAGCAATTAACGCCTTACAAATGGTTACCAGAGTTATCAGCGGTCGTCTTTAGCATCTCAAACGGTGGCCGTGGTATCGTTTGTTGGTAGCTTCTTTCATTGTGGCGAAATTTCCCGATAAGCTTGCCGACACTGCTCGTAGTTGTCTGGTAAAATCTCGGCATTACCAAAACATAATTGCTCGTGAGTGGTAATTAAAGTTTCATAAGGCTGGATGGGACTTACAGACGATCGCAATAACTGTAAATATTCTCCATCTGTACGGCTTTTTTTGTGAGGTGCGATGGCTTGCTGATGCAAATGCTGTAACATCGCTAAATAAAGACAACGGCAAGCTTCACGATAGTTAGCTTGACGGTAAAATTGTTGCGATCGCTCCAACAAAAGAGCGATCGATAACTCATTAGATTTATTTTTTACACCTAAATCAGTAAAATTACCTCCCCTATTCAGCCAAGAATATAAATAGGGGCTAAATTCTCGCCATAACCGCCAAACCACCCAAGCAACAAATAAGCCTAGTATTACCCAAAACAGGAATTTTAGTAACTCACCAACCCAAGGGCTAATGCTCCATCCATCCGGCAAGTCTGGCAAAGCCCTTTCCAAGCGGTAAAACTGGTATTCCCACCATTCTCCTACTCGTTGTTGAAATTGAGAAAGCTGCCAATTCCAGTTAGTTTTTTCAAAAGCATCTGTCATATTGGGGAGTGGGGTGATGGGGAGA
>NZ_JACKZU010000198.1:0-14925 GCF_014222165.1 Nostoc sp. 2RC | reverse complement strand
GGACACGGGGGCGCGGGGACACGGGGACATGGAGACGCAAGGACTGGAGACACTGAGAATTCTTTCATCCCGTTTCCCATTCTCTGCATTCTCTCCTTTCTTTGCGTCCCCGCGTCTCTATGTCCCCGCGTCTTCTTACCCTCATCTCAAAACCTTTGGTTTAGCAGCCGCAATCATAACTTCTTGTTCTTTCCCTAGTTCTCCCATTTCTTTGGCTTGCTGCTGATTAACGCTCATCAAAACACCACCAGCATTATCAGTTTTGACTGTTAATTGCTCTTGGGCTTTCCAAACTCGGTAAGTGCCTTCTGGTAGAGTACCTTCAAACTCGGTTTTACCATCAGCGATTACCCGAATCCAGGATGAAGCTTTCAAGGTAACACCAATTTGTACGGCTTCTTTTTGTTGGACGCCATTTGAGGTGTCGCTAACAGGTTGAATTTCTTGTGAATGTTTTGATTCGGCTAATTCTGGTCTAACGATTTCTGGTTTAACAATGGGCTTTTCTTGTGGCTGTGGTTGACCATAACTTGCTTGTAGTATGGCGTTATTTAATAAGTAGGATAAGCCATTGACGGAGCATAAAATTAGCAATATGTAAAGAAAGTAAAGATGAATAGGACGTAGTTGATTCAGGGGTGAAGGATTCGCTATAGGTTGGAAGTTTACTTGTGCAGAATTAATCGGAAAAGTGTCAGCTAATTCGGTTCCATTCAAGCCTAATGCGTCGGCAAATCGCCCGATCAAACCTTGAATATAAACGGGTTCTGGAAGATCGTCTAAATTACCTTCTTCGATCGCCTGCAATAACCGTCGCGGAATCATGGTTAATACAACCACTTGTTCTAGAGATAGACCTTGTTCTTGACGTAATGCCCAAAGTCGAGCGCCAATTTCTGCCAACTTTTGAGATCTTTGTTGCTCTAATGAAAGTGGGGGCTGCTGATTATTTTTCTTTCTTGGCCATTTCATGCCTTCTGACACTCCTTAACTCAACTAAATCTTTAATAGGTTGCTTGAACAAGAATTCAGAATGCAGAATTCTGAATGAACTTATAGCTCTTTTTATCAAGAACAAATGGGTTTAAAACCCCTAAACAAATCTACGATTTGACGAACAGCATTGCAAGAAGATTTTCTTGTAGTAAATGGTTGACGCACTTAAGGACGTTTGCTTGTCATTGAGCGTTAGCCAAAGAGTCGTCTACAATTACCTGGTGGTATCAAGCCCAACTACTTCAATTCAGAATTCTGACTCCTGAGTTCTGACTTCTGAATTCTGGTCGATCTGTTCTCGCAAAAACTGAATTTCACGATCGTTGAGGAATCGATATTTACCTTCTGATAAAAATGGTTCTTTTGGCGTTTGTAATTGAATTGAGCCGATGGCACTCCGATGCAGCTGGATCACTGGGTATCCTAGTTGTTGTGCGACTCGGCGAATTTGACGATTTCTTCCCTCCTGTAAAACAATTTCTAAAAAGCTTCCTTGGGCAGAACGTTCTACGATCTGTACCTTAGCTGGTCGTGTTTTTCTACCCTCTAGCACCACACCTTGACGCCACATCCGCAATACTGCTTCTGGAGGATGTCCTTTCACCAAAACACGATACGTCTTGGAAATGCTGTGACGTGGGTGGGTTAATCCAAATGTCAAGTCTCCGTCATTTGTCAGGATTAATGCTCCTGTGGAGTCTACATCTAAACGCCCAACTGGATGAATACCAGAACCACCGCGTAATTCTTGTGGTAGTAAATCCAGAACTGTTGGTCTGTGGTGAGGATCGTAGCAGGTTGAAACTACACCAGCTGGTTTGTGCAGCAACAGATAAATTAAGGCTGGGCGCTGCTTTGGTGATATCAGCTTGCCATCAATAGCGATCGCATCTTTTTCGGGATCGACTTTTTGGCCTAAGTGTGCCAATACTCCATTAATCCGCACTCGCGATCGCTTAATCATTTCTTCAGCTTCACGACGTGAGGCAATACCCCATTGGGCAAGAATTTTTTGTAACCGTGCCTCCATGTATAAATTACTAATTTACTGTTAACTATTAAATGATATTTGCATTTTGTAGTGACTAGGCATAAATGTTACATTTAAGGCTTGTTTAAATTTGTCAGTTGTTGAACAAATACTCATAAACTCCATTAGTTAGATGTCAGAGCAAAATTCCCAAACCACAAATGTAAACAAAATCCGAATAATTACGCAAGTACTCACAACAGCATTAAAGCTGTGGTTGAGGGCCCAAGTCAGTGAGATATCTGAATTAGAAGTGGAGATTAAAGCCAGCGATCGCCAGATTCTCTCTGGACGCATTCCTTCGGTATCTATTTTTGCTAGTCATGCAGTTTATCAAGGACTCCTAATTACAAAAATTCAATTAATAGCAGAAAATATTCAGATAAATATCGGTTCGATACTCAAGGGAAAGCCCTTGCGATTGTTACAAACAGTACCAGTTGTTGGCGATTTAACCATAGACGAGAAAGATCTCAATGCTTCTCTCTCATCTGGCTTATTATCAAATGCTTTGAGCGAGCTATTGGTTAAAGTTTTACCAACATATTCCCCAAAAACACAACCCATCAACTGGCAAGAGATTATTCTCAAGAACAACCAAATTATACTGCTCGGTTCTAGACTCACCAATAGTCAAACAACCCTTTTGAAAATCTCTCTGGACTTTAATTTGCTCAACGGTCGCCAGTTGCATTTGACAGATATCCAAATCAACGATGAGCAGAAAGATTTATTGGCAGATCGTCATACCCATAGTTTCGATCTTGGCTCAGATGTTGATATCCAAGAACTCACTTCGATCCCAGGTCGGCTAGTGTGTCGTGGGCGGATTAACGTTAATCCTTAAGATGCTCCATACCCACCTTAATCTGTAATCAGGGGCAAAAGTAGGGTTACGAAATAGTAAACCAAAGGTGCTGTAAAAATATAACTATCAGTACGGTCTAAAATACCACCGTGACCAGGGATTAACTGTCCAGAATCCTTGACTCCAGCATCACGTTTGAGCATAGATTCAGTGAGATCCCCTAAAAGGCTAGCAATGCCAATTAGCAAGCCCAATGCTAAACCAGTAAGCAGAGATTTAGGCAAGTGCAAATAATAGGCTCCAGCTAAAGCTACAGCAACGCTGGAGGTAATACCAAATACTGCACCTTCTACGGTTTTTTTCGGACTAATTTCAGACAAACGGGTTTTGCCAAAGAATTTGCCAATTGTGTAAGCACCGATATCGGCTGCCCAAATACATAGTAAAGTCAGCAGTGTTGCTGTCAAACCTTGTGGTAGAGAAGTAGAATTTGCCTTTTCCCAAAAGCCTGTCCAAGTTGTGGGCCAGTAGCCTCCGAAAGGAAGATTGCTAAAAGCAGCAGTGTCAATTGCTCGCAAGCGCACCCAATAACTCGGTAAATAGCCTACGTAAAATAGCCCCATAATGGAAGCGGAAATATCCGCGATGGTGGCGAATTTGGGCTGAAATAGCAGGTAAAAACAAATCAGTGTGCCAGCTATTGGCATCACGGCATCGGCTAAACTGCCATCAAGGGTACAAATTATTAACAAGACTTGGCTAGCAGCCATAGTAGTCTTAGCAGCAGGAGCAATACCTCTGGCTCGCACCAAATTAAAATATTCCTGCTGACCCAAAAACACAACAACCGCAAACATGATGGTAAAATACCAACCCCCCAAAAGGGTCGCACTCAGAGCAAGAGCGATGGCAATAATTCCACTAATAATCCGAGACCAAGGCATAGAAGTATTAAATATTGGGCATGGGGCATGGGGCATTGGGCATGGGGTGTGATGAGTGCTGAGTTAGGAGTTAGGAGTTAGGAGTTAGGAGTTAGGAGTTAGGAGTTGGGAGTTATTTTTCTTGTCCCCTTGTCTCCTTGTCTCCCTATCTCCCCATACCCCAGTCCCCATGCCCTATGCCCTAATCCAGTTTCTCACCACTGAGGATAAAAATGGGATCGACGGCGGTAAAGGTTTGAGAAAAGCCTCGCGTTTCTAAGCGATTAACAGCAGATTGGACGACTTCGATATTTCTAGCCCTTAATAGGGAAAAACTTTGGGAAATGGCATATAGACTCTCTAGATTAGCGGCTGTGGCTACAACCCGACCTGAGGGGGGTAAATATTGCCAAGCTGCTTGCAGAATTTCCTGAACGGGGCGTCCTCCTTCGATGCAAACGCGGTGAGGGGTTACCTTGAGATCCTGCAAACACTCTGGGGCGCTACCTTCAATAACTTCGACGTTCTTGACTTCAAAGCGATCGCAGTTACGCTTAATCAGATTAGCGACTTCTTCATCCCTTTCAACAGCGATAATCTTTCCTTTTGGACAGAGCAATCCTGCTTCTACGGGAATTGTACCTGTTCCCGCACCAATGTCCCACAATACCGAATCTGGCTGTAGCCGCAGTTGAGCAATTAACAACAGTCGGACTTCTCGCTGGCTCAGGGGAATTCCTGGCAAATGCTCGAACAATTCATCGGGAATACCAGGGGTAATATAAGGCCAAAGTTGGGAAGGCATAGAACTACGCAATTATACTAAAGATATTGGCAAACTACATTGAAAAGCCATTAATTATGAAAACTTTTCAAACGTAGCTTTATCACAAACAATAATGATTGGCGAAATATTGGATGAGCGCTACGAAGTTCAGCAGCTATTAGGAAAAAAAACAGGCCGGCGGACGCTGTTAGCTCGTGACTTGAAAACTCAGGAATTAGTCGTCATCAAGTTACTCTCTTTCGGTAGTGACTTTGAATGGGACGATCTCAAGCTGTTTGAACGAGAAGCCCAAACGCTAAAATCTTTGTCACATCCTTTGATACCTCGCTATTTAGACTATTTTGAGGTAAATTCACCAAACGTCAAAGGATTTGCTTTAGTACAAACTTATATTCCAGCACAAACTTTAGAGCAATACTTACAATCTGGGCGGACTTTTACGGAAGCTGAAATCAAAGAGATAGCCAAGGCTGTGTTAGAAATTCTGATTTACTTACATGGGTTGCATCCGCCTGTAATCCATCGGGATCTTAAGCCTAGCAATATTTTATTGGGCGATCGCTCTGGGAATAGTGTCGGCCAAGTTTATCTCATCGATTTTGGTTCGGTGCAAACTGTCCTCGCCACAGAAACCGGGACTAGGACTGTGGTGGGAACCTACGGTTATATGCCCCAGGAGCAATTTGGGGGACGCACGGTTCCGGCTTCTGACATCTATAGTTTAGGCGCGACTTTAATTTACTTGGTGACGGGTACTCACCCAGCGGATTTACCCCAAAAGGATTTTCGCATTCAGTTTGAGCGAGTAGCTAATCTCAGTCCGAGTTTGACTCGCGTTCTCCACTCTATGACTGAACCGAGTTTAGAAAAGCGTTTGACTTCTGCACTGGAAGTACTCAAAGCCATAGATGAAGCTGAGTTTCCCACCATTAGAGCTTTAGCAGTTAGTAAACCACCTGATAGCAAAATTCAACTCACCAAAAATAGGGATTCTTTAGAAATTCTGATTCCACCTGTTGGTTTTCACTCATCAATAATACTTTCAGGAGTATTTGCCATCGCTTGGAATTCATTTATTCTTACTTGGACAATTGGCGCTCTTTTGGCTCCTTTTCCAGTCAATATCCCTTTTGCCTTGTTCTCACTCCCATTTTGGGGTGCAGGTTTTTCCATGATGTATAAAATTTTGTTTCCGCTGTTTGGACGCGTCCGATTACGCCTAGATCCTCAGCAAATTACTTTTACAAACGAACTGTTGGGATTTAAATTCAACCGTACCCAGCGAACGCCAAGACAACATGTACGCAAGCTGGTTTATACTCCGAAACGCTTTGAAATAAATTTAAACAGCGGTACTAGAGTTGAGGTGAGGCCACAATTAATCCTTTGGTCTGGAGTAAATAAGTATCAACTGGCTGGTTATGGTGGTGCGATTAACTCTGAACCGGAAATAGAATGGCTAGCCCAGGAATTGAGTGATTGGTTAGATATACCAATTACGCGGGAATAAACAAAATGAATAATCTTAAAGAGGTATAAAAATGGCAACTACAAGTACAAGACAATTCCTAATGAAATTAATTCAAAATTAAAGAACGTATCGATTCAAAAATTGAATAATCAGCAATAGAATCACGTCCAGTTGTTGTTAAAAAACTGGCAAATGAAGAATATTTTATATCGGATTATAGTTGTTGATTATAAAGCAATACAGTTCAGTTAAGCCTTTCTTTCTTTCTTCTCTTTGCGTCCTTTGCGTCCTTGGCGGTTCGTTAAAAAAATTGAATTTGACCAAGAGTTTTAGCCTTAACTGAACCGTATTGGATTATAAAGTAATTTATCAAATATTTGATACGATTCTATTAGTGAGTGTGATGAAAGTGAAACATCGTAGAGACGTTTATAGAGATGAGTCTTGATAGAGAACAGCGAATTAAAAATTCTTGAGAGGAAATGTGTATGTTGTTTGGACTAGGATGGCCAGAACTCGGTGTAATTCTTGTAGTCGCTATTCTCATTTTTGGGCCGAAAAAAATTCCCGAACTGGGAACTGCACTGGGTAAAACCCTACGCGGCTTTAAAGAGGAGATGAAAGCTCCCAGTGACGAAACTAATCCGGAACAAGAAAAACAATAGTCAAGGGTCAAGAGTCAAAAACTTTGAGATGCTAAACTTTGGACTCTTGACTTTTGACTACAGCAATGTATTGACTACAGAAGAAGGTGCAACTCCATTTTGGGAATCAACGATCGCATTACCAGTGTTTTGTTGCTGCGTCTCTTCTTTGACCACGCCACGCGCTCTAATTAATTTAATTGCGCGAGTGACGCTTTCTGGTAAAACTACCACCAGACTGTTATCTGGTGCCATGTCTAAGCCTTTGTTAATGGCTTGTGTTTCATCTAAAATTGATTCGTAGCGACTATCAGGCTTCACTTGTGTAATGCCTTGAATAATCAACTTGGCAGCCGATCCCCTCGGTCTTCCTCTGGTGTCATCGTCTTCTTTGACGATGATGTAATCAAAAATTTGTGCTGCTAGTTTGCCCAAGGTGACAAAATCTTCGTCACGGCGATCGCCAGGGCCGCCAACTACGCCAATGCGCTGTCCTGTAGTCCAGTTCCGCACGAAAGCACCCACAGCTTCGTAACTAGCGGGGTTGTGGGCATAGTCCACCAAAGCATGGTAGTTGCCTAAATTAAACAAGTTCATCCGTCCTGGGGTTTGACTCACGGAAGCCCGGAAGGTCTTCAAACCCGCGCGAATCTGCTCTATTGTGACGTTTTGCACGAATGCTGCTAAACTTGCCGCTAAGGCGTTGGCAATCATAAACGGCGCACGTCCGCCCATTGTTAAAGGTATATTTTCTGCTCTTTCTATACGGTGTGTCCAATCGCCTTTGACAATGGACAAATAGCCATTTTCATATACCGCTGCAACTCCGCCCTTTTGGATGTGCTTCCGCACCAATTCCGAGTCGGGATTCATGGTGAAGTAAGCAATGTTGGCTTTAGTTTTTTCTGACATAGCAGCGACGCGGCGATCGTCGGCATTGAGTACTGCATAGCCATCAGGGAATACAGCTTCTGCCACTACACTCTTGAGATGACCCAA
Source organism: Nostoc sp. 2RC (assembly GCF_014222165.1). Taxonomy (NCBI): domain Bacteria; kingdom Bacillati; phylum Cyanobacteriota; class Cyanophyceae; order Nostocales; family Nostocaceae; genus Nostoc; species Nostoc sp. 2RC. The sequence continues at coordinate 7,267 of NZ_JACKZU010000198.1, read as the reverse complement.
CTGGTCGATGGTATCTATATCGCCTATGCCTAAGTGGTCGGCAGCTACATTTAACACTACACCTACATTTGCCGCTTCAAAACCCAGTCCAGAGCGGAGAATCCCACCACGAGCTGTTTCCAATACTGCTACTTCCACTGTGGGGTCTTGCAGGATGAGATGGGCACTTTGGGGGCCTGTGTTATCGCCAGATTCTACTAAGTAATCACCGATATATGTTCCATCCGTAGTAGTATAACCTACTACTTTTCCAGTCTGCTTATAAATATGTGCTAAGAGTCGGGTGGTGGTGGTTTTACCATTTGTACCCGTGACGCTGAGAATGGGAATTTGGCTAGATTGTTCGTTAGGAAACAACATATCCATCACCGCACCAGCGACGTTGCGGGGAATGCCAACGCTGGGAGCCACGTGCATCCTAAAACCAGGAGCTGCGTTAACTTCAACAATCACCCCATCTACTTCTCGCAGGGGACGGCTAATGTCGGAGGTGACAATATCCAAGCCAGCGATGTCCAAACCGATAATCTTGACTACCCTTTGTGCCAACCAAATATTTTCTGGGTGGATTTCGTCGGTGCGGTCTACGGCAATGCCACCTGTACTTAAGTTGGCTGTAGCTCTTAAGTAGCAAATACTACCTTTTTGGGGAACGCTATTTAGGGTATAGCCTTGCCTTTCTAGCAGTTGGTAGCTAGTGCGGTCTAATTCAATCTTGGTAAGGACATTATCGTGCCCTTCGCCACGATTTGGGTCTTGATTTGTTTCTTCAATTAATTCGGCGATGGTGGATCTGCCATTACCAGTCACATGAGCTGGCACTCGTTCGGCTACTGCCACTACTTTGCCATTAACTACCAGTACCCTGTGGTCGCGGCCGACATAATATCTTTCGATAATAATTGAACGAGAAACTTGTCTAGCGGCTTCATAGGCAGCTTCAGCTTCTTCCCAGGTTCTAATATCAATGGTGATACCGCGTCCGTGGTTGCCATCAAGGGGTTTAATGACAATGGGATAGCCACCTACGTATTCAATGGCTTCTTCCAAATCGTCCAAGAAGTTAATGGTTGTACCTCTAGGCACTGGGGCACCGGCGGCGGCAAGGATGCGTTTGGTGGCTTCTTTGTCGCAAGCTAGTTCTACGCCCAAAATGCTGGTATTATCGGTCATTGTGGCCTGCATCCGCTTTTGGTTGACCCCATAGCCTAGTTGAATCAAAAAGCGGGCTTCCAGAGGCATCCAGGGAATACCTCGTTTTTCGGCTTCTTTGACGATCGCTTCCGTAGAAGGCCCCAAGGAAGCATCACGGCTAAAGTCTTTCAGGTCTTGGATATCTTGCTCCAGTTCTGCTTTGGGGTAGCGGCCGCGATCGATGATACTCTGGCATAATCGCACGGCAGCACGTCCGGCGTAACGCCCTGCTTCCTCATTCAAGTACTCAATCACTACTTGATAAATTCCGGGTGTAGCAGTTTCACGAGTGCGACCAAAACCGACATGCATTAGGGCTAATTCTTGGAGTTCTAGTGCTACATGTTCCACGATGTGACCCATCATCGTGCCTTCTCTCACTCGCATCAGAAAACCACCACGGCAGCCAGGGGAACAATAGTGACCCTCCAGACTAGGCAGCGCCTCAACTAATCCTTCGTAAAAGCCAGGGATTTCATTCGAGGGCGTCTCGGCAAGGTTTTCTAAATCGAGGCGCATGACGATCAGCTTGTGGCGTCGAATGCTCCAGTAGTTTGGGCCGCGTAAGGTCTGGATCTTGAGGATTCTCATGGGAATAGGTAGATGGAGATTCGGAACCAAAATTCTAGTTTCTTACTGGAATTGACCGCTAAACTGTTCACTGCAAACAGTTTTTTCTTTTTACATGGTATTCTCATCATTTTTCTACAACAAGAAATAAATGAGCGGTCAACCAATTTTGGATTTTAGATTGGCAATAGCAGAGTTTTAGAAGCCTGGAGGTATCTTTCTAGATGAAAGAAACCACAAGGTTACTTAGCTCTCTGAATTATTAGATTTACGATAGCGTAGCTCAACCGAGTCGGCATGACGATACGCTACGAAACAAGAATTTTTGACATTTGTTTCGCCAACTTTGTGGCCAAGCATCAACCAAAAAGCTGTTTTCATCTAAAATCCCAAATCCCAAATCTAAAATTTCTGGTCAACTCAGTGTAACCTTAGGTACTTTATGCCGTCAGCTGGAGATTCGGTGTACAGCAGGCAATACAGTGCGCTGGTACAGGTGGAAGCGATCGCCATAGCTGAGGATATGCAGACGTAGATTATGCACCGTTAGGGGTTCATTAGCACCAACGTGAGGTTCGTTTGTGTGGGTCAGCTCAGTAGGATCGACAATGGTGACACTGCCTTTACCCATAACTTGCAGCCAGCCATCACGTTCAAACACTGCACAAGTATCTTCGTCAATGCCAATACCCAAGCGATCTGGATGGGCTGCGATGGCGCTAATCAACCGCCCCATCCGATTGCGGTTATGAAAGTGTTGGTCAACGATCACTTCAGGAATAAATCCCAAACCCGTTGCCATATCCACTAAAGAACGATTTGGCGACTCTCCACTACCGCCGCCAGCAATCATATGATGCCCCATTACTGCTGCTCCGGCGCTGGTGCCTGCTAAGGTAAGTTGCCCTGACCTCACCCGCTGCCGGATAATTTCCATCGCTGGCGTATCTGCCAATACGCCACAAAGCCGCAGTTGATCTCCTCCGGTCAAAAATACCCCACTACAGGCTTCTAAGGATGCTTTGATTTGGGAGGCTTCACACTGTTCTCGTTCGCGGATGTCTAAAATCTCTACCTTCTGGGCACCCATTTCTTCAAAAATCCGAATATACCGACCACCGATGATAGCGGGTTCGCGAGAGGCAGATGGAATAATTGTAATATAGCCTTTACTAGCACCGGCACGTCCAAAAAAAGTTCTTAGGATGTCGCGCCCGTGAACTTTGTCTTCTGCGCCTCCGATAACTAGAACGGCGGTTTTAGTTGCTTGGGGTGTCCTCATTTCCAGCGATTTAGCTTTTAATTCCGGCATTGTGTTTCTCCTGTCAACAACTTCAGGAGCCATCGCCTTGATAAGGCAGTCCGCAAAACAGGGGGTTTCCCTATGAGTAACTGCCGAACGGGTTTCCCGGCTTGTGGCGAATGGCGTGTGAATTTAACAAGATCGGGAGTCCGATGATTTTGCGCTTTGCAACTTTTGAGAGGACACTTTGTGAAGTTTGGATTATCCTGGGCCACAGTTCCAAATTCTTGTTTAACGCACACGAGACCTCAGTTTAAAGGTTTTTGTTGCCCTTCCTATGCTGCTAGCGCCTTGTTTTTCACCTGTACATTTCCAGACTGGCAAAATAGTTCTTACTTAGTAAGCTAGGGTGGACGCTTCTTGCAAGCGGTTAACCCCCCTTTTAGAGCCAGTGCGCTGGAGAGACATTGGTTGCGAACTTTCGCAAACTTGTTTGCCCTTAGGATTTCCAAAGGTTAGCAAGTGGCGTCGGTTTTGCCGACTTGTTAGCCTCACGTTTCCGTCAAGAGAAGAAACAGGCATCAAAGTATCAGTTTTCCCCTTTGAGATTGGGGATGAACAGATCAGACCACGCTTTTTTCTGAGGCTGGCTCGATGCATCCTGAAAGTTGTTAACTTGATATGATTATTAATTTAAATGTAGTTGTGACAACATTTAAACATAAATTAAGTAATTAGAAAAACTTTAGATCCCATCTAAAATCCAAGACTCTTGGTACTTTTAGATACTATTGATAAAGTTTAACTGTAGTTTGACCCAACATTGGCTTCCTGTGTTTGTTAGACATTCATTCTTTAGATTAGTGTCCTTGAATACGAATTACTGTGCGTTTTGATATAGTTACACTTTTTCCTGACTGTTTTCACTCTGTTCTCAGTTCTGGACTGCTGGGTAAAGCCTTAACCAAACAGATTGCCCAAGTGCATCTGATTAATCCACGGGACTTTACAACTGACAAGCACCGTAAGGTAGATGATGAACCTTATGGTGGTGGCGTAGGGATGCTAATGAAGCCAGAACCAATTTTCAATGCTGTGGAGTCGCTGCCGACTCTACCTCGCAGAGAAGTGATTTTAATGAGTCCCCAAGGTCAAACAATTAATCAACCATTGTTGCGAGAATTAGCAACAAATTATGACCAGTTGGTAGTGATTTGTGGGCATTACGAAGGAGTAGATGAGAGGGTACTGCATTTGGTAACTCGTGAAGTATCTTTAGGAGATTTTATTCTGACTGGCGGCGAAATTCCAGCAATGGCTTTAATTAATGGCGTAGTCCGGCTTCTACCAGGAACCGTAGGCAAAACCGAGTCCTTGACAGCAGAAAGTTTTGAAGAGGGGTTATTGGACTATCCACAATATACTCGCCCAGCAAATTTTCGTGGCTTGAAAGTTCCAGAGGTACTGCTATCTGGAAATCATGCCGCCATCGCCCGTTGGCGTTACGAACAACAAATTCAAAAAACACGCGATCGCCGTCCCGATCTCCTGGAACAATGGGAAGAAGGGAATAGGGCATGGGGTATGGGGCATAGGGATGAGGGAGATTAGGGAGACTTGTACTGAGCAAAGCCGTTGGCGCAGCCTCTCGCAGAGAAGTATGGGGAGATGGGGAGATGGGGAGATGAGTTTTTCTCCTCTACACCTTCGCCTCTTCTGCCCAATGCCCACTTGCCCTGAGCGAAGCCGTTCGCGTAGCGTCTCGCAGAGAAGGGATGCCCAATGCCCAATGCCCAATGCCCAATGACTAATGACTAATGACTAGATAACTAATGACTAAAATTCGTATTGGTAACGGCTACGATATTCATCGATTGGTGAGCGATCGCGCTTTAATTTTGGGGGGAATCCAAATTCCCCATGAACTGGGTTTGTTGGGTCATAGTGACGCGGATGTACTCACTCATGCCATTATGGATGCCATGCTTGGGGCATTATCTTTGGGGGATATCGGCCATTACTTTCCTCCCAGCGATCCCCAATGGGCGGGAGCAGATAGTTTAATACTATTAACTCAAGTACATCAATTAATTCGGCAGCAAGGCTGGCAAATAGGAAATATTGACTCGGTGGTAGTGGCAGAACGTCCTAAATTAAAACCCCACATTCAGAAGATGCGGGATAAACTAGCAACGGTTTTAGAATTACAACCAAATCAAATTGGCATCAAAGCTACCACCAATGAAAAATTAGGCCCAGTAGGAAGAGAAGAAGGTATTTGTGCTTATGCTGTAGTTTTATTATTACAGGAATAAATATAGCAATCTGATTTTATTAATGAACTTAATGTGTATAGGAGAATTCCCAAAAATAAATGATTCCACTAAAAGTTATTAACTGTTGACTGTTAACAGTCAACAATCAACTCTCAACATTTAATTCTATGAAATTACCATCGATTTTTTTTACAATTAAACGTTTTTGGTTAACAATAGTTCTGGGTTCAGTAATAGCATTTACAGTGAGCGCCTGTAATCCTAGCAACTTCAAAACCGCAGCTGCTCAAGTTCCACAAATTGTTACCGCAGTTTTGAGTGAGCCGTCAACCTTTAATTATGCTTTGAATGAGTCAGCATACAGTGTTTTTGGGTTTATATATGACTCATTGATTAATGAAAATCCGATAACTACAAAACTAGAACCTGGTTTGGCAGAATCTTGGGAAGTTTCTGAAGATGCACAAAGGATTGTAATCACTCTCCGAGAAGGACTCAAGTGGTCAGATGGTAAACCAATGACCGCCGATGATATTGTATTTACTTATAACGAAATCTATCTGAATCCCAAAATCCCGACTTCTTTAAAAGATAGTTTAAGAGTTGGTGAAAAGGGCACTTTGCCAAAGGTGAAAAAAATCGACGATCGCCGGGTAGAGTTCAGTATAGAAGAACCCTTCGCACCTTTTGTTAGATATGTAGGCGGCATCCCGATTATGCCTGCTCATGCTCTACAGGAAGCAATTCGCACAACTGAATCTAATGGAAATCCCAAATTTATTTCCATGTGGGGAACAGGCACAGATCCCAAACAAATTGTTGGTAACGGGCCCTATGTTATGGAAAGTTATGTTCCCAGTCAGCGAGTTATATTTCGACGCAATCCATACTACTGGCGCAAAGATCCTCAGGGTAATCCTCAGCCGTACATCGATCGCGTTGTTTGGCAAATTATTGAATCTACTGAAAACCAATTGATTAATTTTCGCTCTGGACAATTAGATGATTTAGATATTCCTCCCGAAGGTTTTAGTTTAATCAAACGAGAAGAAAACCGAGGTAAGTTTAAAATTTATAACGGCGGCCCAAATACAAGTACAACTTTTATTTCTTTCAATCTCAATAAAGCTAAAAATTCTCAGGGTCAACCTTTAGTCAATCCCATCAAATCCCGCTGGTTTAATCAAAAGGAGTTTAGACAAGCCATAGCCTATGCTCTAGACCGGGAAACCATGAGAATCAATGCTTATCGGGGAATAGGGGAACTACAAAATTCATTTGTTTATGTGAAAAGTCCCTATTTTCTGCCTCCAGACAAGGGATTAAAAGTATATAATTACGACCCAGAAAAATCGAAGAAATTACTATTAGAATCTGGGTTTAAATACAATGCCCAAAATCAACTCTTAGATGCTGATGGCAACCGAGTTAGATTTACACTCTTGACGAATTCTGAAAGGAAAGTCAGAGGTGATATGGCGGCTCAAATCCAACGAGACTTAGCAAGAATTGGAATTCAAGTTGATTTGCAAATCCTCAGTTTCAATTCTTATTTAGAAAAACTGAAAGTAACACAAAATTGGGATTGTTATCTTGGGGGATTTGCTGGAGGTGGTGTTGAACCCCACAGTGCTAGTAATATCTGGAGAATTAACGGTGCATCTCACGCATTTAATCAAGGGGCACAACCAGGAGATCCCCCGTTAATTGGTTGGGAAGTTTCTGATTGGGAAAAACAAATTGATAGCCTTTATATTAAAGGCGCACAGATATTAGACGAAAACAAGCGTAAAGAAATTTACTACGAATATCAACGCATTGCCTCAGAACAGTTACCGTTTATTCATTTAGTGGAAGGTTTAAATTTACAAGCAGTGCGCGATCGCTTCCAAGGTATTGAGTATACTGCTCTTGGTGGCCCATTCTGGAACCTCTACGAACTGAAAGTAGTTGATTAAATGGGGCATGGGGTATGGGGAGATGA
>NZ_JACKZU010000197.1:0-14940 GCF_014222165.1 Nostoc sp. 2RC | reverse complement strand
GAATAATTCTTAACTCTTAACTCCTAACTCTTAACTCTCAATGCTCAATGACTAATGACTAATTTCAATTACCGTTTTAACTTGCATATTGCTTAGGTTGGCGGCTTTTTGACTGGAGGCTTTATCTAGTCGGATTTGGACTTCCACTACTCTGCTGTCGATATTGTTAGCAGGATCGGTGTCAATGACATTTTGCTTTTGCACTTGCAAGCCTTTGCGATGTACGATTCCTTGGAGTTCTATAGATAGAAAATAGCCGAAGATTTTTACTTTTTGCCCTGGATGCACTTTGGCAATATCACTTTCGTAAACTTCAGCAATGACATACATTTGGCTGGTTTGTCCGATATCAGCAATGCCATCATTTGATACTAATTCGCCTGGATGAGTGTGGATTTTGAATATCTGTCCGTTTTGGGGCGATCGCACTTCGGCTTGTTTGAGGTTAACTTGTGCTAAATTCATGGCTGCTTGGGCACGATTGACTTCTGCTTGGGCTGCTGCTACATCTACTCCTCGGACTTCACTGATGCGGTCTAGTGTTGCTGTGGCTTCTTGGATTTGTTGCTGGCTAGTCCATTGAGTGCGATTTAACTGTGCTTGGGCTTGTTGCAAGTTTTTTTGGGCTGTTTCCAAATTTAAACGCTTGCTGTCTCGTTGAGAAGCGGAAATTGCTCCTTGTTGATATAGTTGCTCGTAGCGTTGGTTTTCTGCTTGGGCGTTTTGCAGTTGTGCTTGGAATTTGTCAATTGTGGCTGCTTGGGTATCAATATCGCCTTGGCGTTCTGCTTTGAGTCTGGCGATCGCTGCTTTTTGGGCGATAATTTCACCGCGTTTGGCACCTGCTTGGATACGGTTGAGGTTGGCTTGGGCGACTTTTACTTGTTCTTGCGCTTCTTTTAATGCTGCTTGCAGGCGATCGTAACTGCTCAAAATCGCAATTACTTGTCCTGCTTTTACACTATCGCCCTCCTTGACTAACAACTTTTCTACTCGGCTTGTTTCCGCAGACACCGCAGCAGATAATTTAATTACTTCACCCTGTGGTTCGATTCTTCCTAAGGCTGTTACCGTTTTTAACTGTGGCAATTGTTTTGCTGGCACTGGTGATTCTTGAGTGACAGAATTTTGCCAAAGTTTTACTGTATAAAAACTAATTCCGCTAACCAATAAAGATGCAATTATACCTATAGCAACGGATGGGCGCAGAATAGATTTAGGGGACGTTGTGTACCCTAACTTTGAATTTCGCACCATAGATTACCTCTTAACTAGTGGCGCAGAAAAAATAACAAATTGAAGAAGTTACATTTGAAAAATCAGAATTTAGAATTGTTAATTGTTCGGTACAAAGTCCTGAATAAAATTGGAAGTTTTTGAGATTTTACTTAGATAACGTGATTTAACCAGATATGACAACAACAAAACTCTCTGCTGAATAGAGCTTTGTGTTACTACTGAACGACTTTTGTTTTATGAAAGTACTTATGGCATAGTAAACGTTTTTGAAATTACGGGTTGTAACAGTGCCAACAATCAGATGTAAATTAGTTCAGAGACAACTCTGCTTGTGACAATACAAAAATCTTATTTTATATTTTTAAAATGTCTAATTTAGCCAAAATATATTAATATATTATCGCTATTAGGAACTTATACCGTTTCTTTATGAGGCTGCGCTAAATATTAGATTTTTTAACGCAAAGGAGCGCTGAGGTTAATTGACTACATTGCAAAATAATTAGGCGCATTTTCATAGAGAATTGGTATTACAAGTAAAAAATATCGCATAGAAGACTGTTGACTGTTAACTGTGAACAGTGAACAATCAACTACTATGTATTTCTGAAGATAAGTACAAATTATAAAATTTACCTAAAATCGCTATGAGTTTTTTTTGTTTAGTTCATGGTGCCTTTCAAGGGGCTTGGTGCTGGGATTTGTTAATTCCTTACTTGGAAGCCCAAGGTCACAAAACAGTAGCAATGGATTTGCCAATTGAAGATGCATCTGCAAGTTTATCGCAATTCGCTGATGTAATATTGCAAGCGCTTCCAAAAACTGATGATGATATTGTGTTGGTTGGTCATTCAATGGCTGGTACGGTTATTCCTCTGGTTGCAGAAGCTCATCGAGTAAGTCAACTGGTATTCTTAACTGCCCTGATTCCATATCCAGGAATCAGTACCATCGATCAATTCTGCCATCCAGGGTCAGAGCATCTCAAATAGGATTGACAAAATATACATTTAATGCATAAAGGAGAGAATAAGGACTTATGGTTCTGTTCATTTCTACAGGCTAATAGCGATCGCCTAATCTATTAGCAATAAGCAGGATTAATGCGATTACTTGTGTGTTTATTGAGATTATGGCTGTCTTATTGACAAGATGCACTTGCCCTGTTGAATAGGCCAAGTAGGTGAGCCATCGTCACTACCCGTATGCTTATAAAAAAGCATATCTCCATCTGATTTGATTGCGTAGATTGGGATTGCTAGTGCAGGAAACGACCACAAATCTAAAATCGCAGTGATGGCTAATGATTTTAAAATTTTCATCGTCTTTTTTGACTCTTTATTTGTTACTTGGCAGTCTGAAATTGCTAGCTCATGATAAGCTTTGAATGATGTGTGTAGTGCGTGTTTTCTAATTAGGGAGATCCATAAAAATAAATCCCCAGCCTTCTCCTTTGGAGACGCTACGCGAACGTGGTTTTGAGTGGGCGTAGTCGGTTATTCGTTTTAATAAGGCTGGGGATTTATTTACTGGTAAGTGCCTTATCGAGGAGGAGGTGGCGGTGGAAATAGTGGTATATCGATATTGTTAGGAAATGGATAGCTTAGTGATTGCTCACCAACTATTCCATCAATAGAATCAGCACGAATTTTAAAAGTGCTTTCTCCATAAGGTCTAATCTTGGGCAAGTAATGTAATGGTAGACTATAAGTACAACCTTCACCGAGATGATTTCCTGTAGCTGCAATTGGTTGAACTACAGATCGCTGTGTAGGAACATTAAATTGACCCGGTTTAGGTTCAGTGGGAATAAACTCTGTCAGACTTACATTAATTCGCTCGCAAAAAATATTCTCAATTGTGGGATTTCCTTTCACTATATTTCCCTGAATTGTGACAGTCTTTTGAACTCTTTGAATTGTTGGATATTTTTGAGCTAACTGTATAGTGTGCGTTGGTTGAGCATTCGCTATGGCTGTAAAGCTAGCTAATATGCTACATGTCAAAGTTGCAATCAAGGTTGGTGAAATACATAATTTTATTAATGACATGGAATATCTCCAATATTTTGTAGCAGTGAGTGTTTATTCATAGTGTGAATTGGGTCTTTCAATTCTGTGTCAATGGCTTTATGTTGGTTTATATGATTGATTTTTTGGTTTTATGCAATGCATCCTGATTTTTCACATAAAACCTGATAAGTAACCTATTTATCTTCCACTTGACATTAGGTTAAATATGCTTGTATTACTGATTCAGTTGGCTCGAATAATTTTCCACATGACATTCGGTTGATCGACGCACTCCCATAGGGTGATTCTACCGCCATTGTCCATAATGCCTCCGTGTTGGTGTAAGCATGAGCCGATTGCAGACTGAATCTTTACATACGATCCATCAACACGAACTTCACGCCACTTTTGAGAAGATGATCCTGTACAAGTCGATTGGATGATATCAGTACCATTTGCTGACAATCCATTTTTCACGGTCAAGCAGAGGTCGCTATGTTTAAAACGAAGAACAAAATAACCATTTTCTGCCCATCCCCGTGTTAATTGAACGTTTGGTTGATTGATGCACTCCCATTGTGTGACAAGTCCTCCGATGTTTCTAATTCCCCCATGCTGGTGTACACACTTGCCGCTATGCTTAGCTTGTATGTAGTAGCGTTGCTCCGTAAGGCTTGCAGAGACCATTGATGTTAGTGTTGCACCTAATGTGCCAATCACAAACAAACTGACTATGGCACTTTTCATAATGTGAATACCCCTGCCGATCGCTAACTAAGATTATGTTCGATGAAGCTGTATTGATGGAAGTTTTTTATCAAGATTGTCAACCAGATATTATGCGTTGGGCGCTATCAAAAAGACGTTTACAGCAATCAATGGCATATATTTTTGAAGCCAATCCTTTGCAGGCTTTACCAAATGTAGATTGTAAATATATTTTTTGTACTGATGACCTGATAATTTCTCCTGCATGGTCGCGTTATGCTGCGCGCAAGCGGTTGGGAATTGAAGCCATAGAACTCCCTGGAGGACATTGTCCACATTTATCTCGTCCCTATGACTTGGCCTCAATATTAACTAACCATTGCCTAGTAGAGTGAATTAATCAGATTTTGGGAATAATCCTCATAGTGTATGAAAGCATCGTTTTGGTTAGTCTCACACTATGAGAGCGCTATTTATAGAAAAAAAGCAGATTTTTTGGCATTTATCTGTTGTATTTGCCTGTATTTGTTGGGTTTGTTTGGCTTTAATTCCAGTAAGCGCCAACTCTACACAGTCTATTGATATGTTACGGCAACAACAGCAACAAATGAACCAGCAGCATCAGAGTGTAGTTAACGAACGCGATCGCTTAACAAATCTTCAGCAACAGGCGCAACAACATCTCACTGGTTTAAAGCAAAATCTCAAAACCACTGATAGTTATATTCAAGAAAGCGAATTGCGATTGCAACAGGCAAACCTTGGTTTGCAACACTTAGAAAATGATTTAGCCATAGCTCAACGTTCCTATGAAACTAGTCAAGTAGCAACAGTAGCACGATTGCGCTATCTCCAGCGATCGCCAGCTAGTCAAGGATGGGCTGTTTTGCTGCAAAGTCAAAGTATCAGCGACTTTATTACCCGTCGTCATCAGCTGAAGTTAGTTTATCAAGCAGACCAACAAATTTTAGTCAAACTCAACGCCCAAGCAAAATTGATAAATCAGCAAAAAACACAGGTAGAGGAGCAAAAAAACCAAATTGCTTTGATACGCGAACAGCTATTAGCACAAAAAGCTGATTATCAAACCCAAGCGCAATCACAATCAGAATTAATTCAACGTCTAAATAGCGATCGCCTCGCCTTGGAAGCGGCGCAAAATCAGCTAGAAAGAGAATCCAAATATTTGGAAGTTTTAATTCAACAAAAGGTAACACAAGCAGCCGCCCAAGCAAAAACTAACAGCCGCACAAGCATTATCATTGAGGGGACAGGAATTTTTGCTTATCCTAGCGATGCTCCCACTAGCAGTCCCTTTGGCTGGCGGATGCACCCGGTTCTCGGCTATCGTCGCTTTCATGCAGGGATGGATTTTGCCGCTAGCTATGGTAGTACAATTCGGGCAGCCGATTCAGGAACAGTCATTTTTGCTGGCTGGTATGGTGGTTATGGTAGAGCTGTAATCATCGACCACGGTAAAGGCATAACTACACTCTACGGACATACCAGCGAGTTGTATGTTACCGAAGGACAATCCGTGCAACGAGGACAAGCGATCGCTGCTGTTGGTTCCACGGGTTTATCCACTGGGCCACACCTCCACTTTGAAGTACGTCGTCATGGTTCGCCCGTAAATCCAGCCGATTATCTTTAATACAAAAGTCAATGGGATTACATTTGTGCTATAATGCAGGAGACTAAGGGCGCGTGGCTCAGTGGATAGAGCAACAGATTCCGGTTCTGTGGGTCGGGGGTTCAAATCCCTCCGCGCTCGTTTTGTAGATTGCCAAATTGTTTGTTGCTGTTATTTACAGCAACAGAATCAGGAAGATGAGTAATTCCTATAAGTTAAGCCTCAATAATAAAGTTAGCGGCTGTTAGGAGAGGATTGTTTGTCAGGGTGGCAAAGGCAGCTCCTGTTCCGAAACCAGATGAAGATCCGTTTTGGTTATAGAACAGATTTCCTGTTCCCTGGCTGTAGACTATGAAAGCTTTACTGGTGGCAGCAGCCGCGTCATTAGCAACAACAGCAAACTCAGTGGACTTACTAAAGCCAACACCTACATTACTAGTGAGGGCAGTAAAAGTTTTTTTGCTTAATGCGATGCGATCGGTGTCGCCACTTGTTTTGTGGAAATCACTGATTGTATCTTTACCAATTGTGGCATTGCTAAAAGCACTACCAGTAGCATATTTAAAAGTATCGTTGCCGCCTCCTCCTATGAGTACGTCATTTCCCGATCCCCCAATTAAAGTATCATTACCGGATAAACCACTGACTGTATCGTTGCCACTGCTACCATTGAGGACATTATTGGCATTATTGCCTGTAATTACATTATTTCCACCATTCCCGGTGCCGTTGATTGCGTTACTTCCTGTGAGAATCAAATTATCAAAGAAATTGCTCAGTGTATAGCTAACAGAAGACCTAACTGTATCTATACCCCCATTGGAAAATTCTACTAATGTATCAGTAGTACTATCAATAATGTAGGTATCATTTCCCGCTCCACCAATGAGGGTGTCTTTGCCTCCACCACCGTTTAAAGTGTCGTTGCCGTCTCCACCTGTCAGACCGTTGTTACCGCTATTACCGTTAATAATATTGTTCAGACTGTTACCTGTACCATTAATTGATGCTGTGCCTGTTAAAGTAAGATTTTCTAGAAAATTACCCAGTGTCCAGCTTACAGAAGATAGAACCGTATCTGTGCCATCTTCAGCACTGTACTCAGTGATGCTGTCACCAGTACTATCAACTACATAGAAGTCATTACCAAAGTTGCCAATTAAAAAGTCATTTCCTGTCCCACCGTTGAGGGTGTCATTCCCACCACCACCATCTATATAATCGATTCCAGAACCACCAAGTAAGGAGTCGTTGTCAGCTCCACCTTGTATGTAATCATTTCCTGCACCAGCATCAATGGTGTCATTACCACTTCCCCCCGACAGTTGATCGTCACCATCGAACCCATTTATTCGGTCATTTTCTGGAAAGAAATTGATATCGCCGGACAAAATATCGTTTCCAGAAGTACCATTAATAGTTGCCATAGCAGTTACTCACGCTAAATTTCAATAAAAGAAAACTCTTATATCTAATATTTCTTTGAAAGTTGTATCAGATACTACTGAAATTAGTTACACAAGCATTCAATCTGATTTACGAAAACTTAGACAAAAGTTAATAAAAACTACGTGGTATTTCAGTTGACAAGCTAAAATCAATCATCAATGCTGTGCCTAGCTGCTTTATATGCTTAGTGAGACCTCTGAAAATCTGTTAACAAATCCTAAAAGTGCTTTGATGGCTTTTCCAGAGGATGATTAAGATATAGGTATTTGACCTGATGGGTGTTGATACTCATGGTGCAAGACCAGATTTTGCTGAATGATTGGCATGTAATAGCGCGATCGCAAGACCTCCAACCAGGAACAGTGCTGCACAAGCGCTTATTAGGCTTAGATCTAGTACTTTGGCATGATGGCAACAAAGTCTTAGCTTGGCAAGACATTTGCCCTCATCGTGGTGCCCGCCTTTCTTTAGGACATGTTAATAAAGATACCCTTGCTTGTCCTTACCACGGATTAGTTTTTAACAGCGAGGGGAAATGCGTAATAATTCCAGCGAATCCAGACCAATCGCCCCCGGCAGAAGCTTGTGTTAAAAGTTACCAAATTCAAGAGCGTTACGATCTGCTGTGGGTTTGTTTAGGGACACCAAAACAAGACATAGCACCGTTTTCTGAATGGGACGATCCTGGCTATCGCAAGATTTTCTGCGGCCCCTACCATTATCACTCTAGTCCACTGCGGGCGCTGGAAAATTTCATCGATCCGGCGCACTTTCCAATTATGCATTCGGGATTATTTGCCCATGCTAGTCGTCCTGAGTTAACGCACTATGAATTAGAGTCTCTTCCAGATGGTATTAGTTTCAAATGTGGTTTGTGGGAACTAGATTTTAATTCCGGTAATCCTCACCAAGCACCACTGATTTTCAACACTTACGATTACCGCATCTTCCGTCCCCTAGTTGCATACTTTAAACTCGGCCCTGGAGAGCGTCGTTTAAATGTCTTTTATACAATTACACCAATTGATGAAGATGAGTGCGTGGCGCAATATTGGTTAATGGTAAACAACACTCGTGAAGTTCCTGTGGAAATCTATCTAGACATTCAAAATCAAGTTGCTAGTCAAGATATTGCCATTGTTGAATCCCAGCAACCCCGACGCTTACCTTTGGATTTGCAAGCAGAAGTGCATTTACCAAGCGATCGCTATTCTATTGCATATCGGAAGTGGCTTAAACAACAGGGTGTTACTTTCGGCACTATAGGAGGCAATAGGCAATAGGCAACAGGCTTAAAAGTTCCTTATACCAATTCTGTATGAAGATGCGCCAAATTATATGAGGAACGAACCGCAAAGGGCGCAAAGGACACAAAGAAAGAAAGAAAGAAAGAAAGAAAGAAAGAAAGAAAGAAAGAAAGAAAATTTGGTGCAGCCTCACAAAGAAATGGTATTAGAAGCTCACGTTAACTCAGTACAACATTTCACATAGCGAATTCTCTGCGTCCGTTTGCGCTTACCTCTGCGCTGCTACCCTACAGGAAGGCGAAACGCCTATGCGTTGAAATTTCAATCCTGAATTCGCCACGATTTTACGCAAAGCTTGTTAAAAAAACAGGGTAACTCTGAGAAATCCCAGAATTACCCCGATTTTTTAATGTTAGAACTAGGAAATTATTATTAACTCCTAACTCCTAACTCCTAATTCATAACTTCTAATTAATTAGGCAAATGCAGCAGTTTTCACATCGTTATTTGCCAGAATTTCTTGCAATTCTTCAGCATCTACTGTCTCTTTATCAACCAGCATTTGCGCTAATTGATCTAGAATGTGGCGGTTGCCGACTAACACTTCTTTAGCTCGTGTATAAGCGACATCCACAAGTTTGCGGACTTCTTCATCAATAGCGGCGGCGGTTTCTTCTGAGAAATCACGCTCTGACATGATATCGCGTCCCAGGAACATGTTACCTTGTTGACGACCAAGGGCCACTGGGCCGAGTTTATCGCTCATGCCAAATCTGGTAATCATTTGACGCGCAACGCGGGCTACTTGTTGCAAGTCGTTGGAAGCACCTGTGGTTACTTCTTCTTCACCAAAGATTAATTCTTCAGCGATGCGTCCACCCAAAGCTACAGCCATCTGATTTTCTAGATAAGCGCGGCTGTATAAACCAGTGTCCATACGGTCTTCGCTGGGAGTAAACCAAGTTAAACCACCTGCACGACCGCGAGGAATGATGCTAATTTTTTGTACTGGGTCGTAGTCGGGCATCAAAGCACCAACTAAGGCGTGACCAGCTTCGTGATATGCTACCAAGGTCTTGCGCTTTTCGCTCATTACCCGGTCTTTCTTCTCTGGGCCAGCTAATACGCGATCGATGGCATCGTTGATTTCATCCATTGAAATCTCAGTTAAATTCCGCCGTGCTGCTAAAATTGC
Organism: Nostoc sp. 2RC; assembly: GCF_014222165.1. Lineage (NCBI taxonomy): Bacteria > Bacillati > Cyanobacteriota > Cyanophyceae > Nostocales > Nostocaceae > Nostoc > Nostoc sp. 2RC. Next base: position 5,457 of record NZ_JACKZU010000197.1, on the reverse strand, counting down.
GGCTTCGTTTAACAAGTTGGATAAATCTGCACCGGTAAATCCAGGGGTACGACGAGCGATTTTATCCAAGTCCACATCTTTCGCCAAGGTCTTACCACGGGCGTGTACCTTGAGGATTTCGCTGCGTCCAGAATAATCGGGACGGTCTACTACTACTTGACGGTCAAAACGACCAGGACGCAACAGTGCTGCATCGAGAACATCAGGACGGTTAGTAGCAGCGATAATAATGATGCCAGTGTTACCTTCAAAGCCGTCCATTTCTGTGAGCAGCTGGTTGAGGGTTTGTTCCCGCTCATCGTTACCACCACCTAAACCTGCACCCCGTTGACGACCTACCGCGTCAATTTCATCGATGAAGACGATACAGGGAGCGTTAGATTTGGCTTGTTCAAATAAATCGCGGACGCGGGATGCACCGACACCCACGAACATTTCCACAAATTCTGAACCAGAAATTGAGAAGAAAGGTACACCTGCTTCACCAGCTACAGCACGAGCCAGGAGGGTTTTACCAGTACCAGGAGGGCCAACTAACAGCACGCCTTTAGGAATTTTTGCACCAACGGCAGTAAAGCGATCGGCGTTTTTGAGAAAGTCTACGACTTCGTTTAATTCCAACTTGGCTTGGTCGATACCAGCTACATCACCAAATGTCACCTGTGTTTGCGGTTCCATTTGGACTCTGGCTTTGGATTTACCAAAGTTCATTGCTTGGCTTCCAGGGCCACTTTGAGCGCGACGTAGCAAGAAGAATAAGCCAACCAAAAGTAATACAGGGAAAAATAAGCTGCTGAGTGCCTTAAACCAAAATCCTTCATCGGTTTGGGGCAATACTGAAATATCAACGCCTTTTGATGTCAAAGTATTGATTAAATCTGGGTCGTTGACCAAGGTTACGAGCCGTTTATTGGGGTCGTATTTGGGTGTAACCAACGCTGTAGAACGGTCTGCACTCAGACTGACTTTTTCTACTCTGCCTTGTTCAACTTCTTGAATAAAGCGGCTATACCGCCATGTTTCTCTGCTTTGGGGTTGTTTGTCAAAAAATGCTGTTCCCAGGGCAATGACAACAATAAATAGCAGCGCATACAGCCCTGCGTTTCTCCATCTTTTATTCACTAAGGTTTATCCTCCTGTATTTTTCGCGCCATCGCGTAGCGAGTGCTGTCTGTGAGCGGAGAGGTCATTATTAAGAATTATGTTAACTTATCTTAAGATATAACAGAATGGCGTTGCTGTCATGTTAAAAAAGCCCCTTTATTTGCTGAAAACTAGGATGGTGTGGATTATATTGTAGCGATCCTGTAGGCTGATAAACGGTGTGAATGGGGATAATCTCGACCACACTATTAGTGTAGGCGATCGCTTGAAATTTCTGGACTAACTCTACACTCCAAGGTGCTTCTTGTATTGCCTGCTGCTGGTTTTGCAAGTAGTTTATCAGTTGCGATCGCATTATTCCCGGCAAAATTCCAGCCTTGATTGGCGGCGTCCACCAACAACCGTCATACCATCCCCAAAGGTTACCTGTGCTAGTTTCCAGCCAATTGCCTTGGGCATCTGTTAATATTGCTTCTTGGGCATTTGAGTTAGTTTTTGCTAACCAAGCACTCAGATAATTTCCAGTTTTATGAGAAGGTAGAGAACGAGAAAATTCTGAACTGGCAACGCAACAGGCAATACCATTTTTTTGTTTTTCTGTCAAATCTGGCGTTAAGAATCTGCCAATTATCCACTCTCGTCCATCAGGGAACAGAGTAATTCTGAGAACCGGGAAGTGTGGTAAGAGAAGTTGGGCCCCTTGGCGGAGGCGTTGCCAATTGGGTTGTTGCCAGCCGAAAGATTGTAGCGAGAAAAGTAGGCGATCGCAATGTGCTTGCCAATTGGTTAAATTATTATCCAGGGAATTCTCATAAACTCGCAAAGTTGTAAAAATCGTCGCCCCATAAAGTAAACCCGGATCGTTAATATTTAATTCCAGAGTTGGGGAGTGAATTAATTTACCGTCATACCAAAAAATGTCATTTTTTACACTCATCTTGCTTGTTGCTACAACTCTATTGAAAAGTGATGAGCTGTAATGCTCATACGCTGCGTGAGATAAAATCTATGAGCAGCAAATCGTTGAACACCAGAATCAAGGCTTAGTTGTTGACAGTGGTTATTTGTTGCATATTCAATTAGCCATTGAAATAACTGTTGACCATAGTTTTGTGACCGCTTCCACTCATCAACAACTAAATCATCAATATATAAAAATTTACCCGACGCTAAACACGTCAAAATACGAAATCCAGCAACAGCAAGAGTTTGTTTGTCTATCTCCAAAAATGCAATTTTGTATCCTTCTTTCATCTGATATCTAACTTGTTCTATAAACTTGTCTTCCTCAAGGTGAGGACGCAACTGAGACATCACAGGAAAACAGCTTAGTATTTGAATATCAGATTCTGCTAATTGTATTGACACCGCTATTACTCCTAAAAATACTACGCGTTTTCTTTAATCATCAGTCAACAATCATCCAGCAATTTAATCCTTTGGCGGAAATACAATTTTAGAATTTCCTTCAGGAGTTTTAATTACTTTTCCTCCCAAAATTTCGATTTCTCTAATTGCGCGTTTACGAGTTTTTTCGTCAACTTGATTATTTAACACCATTGCCCAAGTAGCAATTTGAGCATATTTACTTTGAGGATTGCGCTTAAGAAATTCAGCAGTTTTTTGAGAACTAGCGGCGACAAATTGGCTTTCTTCATCTGAAAAGTTTTTCGCCCAATTTGCTGCTGTTGCAAAAGAATGTTCGGCGGCTTGAGGGTTGCCTAAAAATAATAACTCATCGGTTCCTTTATAGCGCCACACGTAATAAGACTTTTCCGGAACCCACGGAGATAGGGATTTTAAGCCTTTTTCTGATAATGCGATCGCTCGTTCTGGCATGGCAGCATACAATGAAGTGCTAACGGAAAGACTGCGATAGGCTGCCAAAAATCGCGGGTCGCGTTCTAGAATGACTTCAAAATATTCTGGACTTAAACCATAACCTGTTTTATCCCGGATTTCATCATCCCCAAAATATTGTAAAAAATTTAGATATACCCAATCTCCTATTAAGTTATCATAACCAAAACCAGGCACTTTTTTGAGAAAATCAAGCTTAATTTTTTCTGCTTTCACATCTTTTTCTAGGCTTTCTAAAGAAGCAGATTTTTTACTATTTAGCAGTTTTTCTAGTCGAGGCAATTGAATCAAGCCAACTCCCAAAATACACGCACAGATTATCAAAGGTGTGACAATGGCATTACGCGATAGCAACATGTTAAGAGATTTTACATCAAATTAAACAGTATTATATTATACTTATTTTTCGTTGGCATCAGAAGAGCAAAACTAGTTCATAATTGACAGTGAACAGTTAACTGTCATCAGTCATCGCTTGAATGTTAATTTTGTTAATCAATATGTTCTATAGCAATTTTATTTGAGTTGTGAAAAATTTTAATAGTGGTCGTTAACTGTTAACAGTTGACAGTCAACGGTCAACAGCAGTAAGATTTCACAAATGATTTAGGACTGCTATATGTCTAATGAGCTTCAAACTAAAAACCGTAATGATATTCAGACGAAAGGTGGTGAATCCCCAGATATTAAAAACTTAGCTAGAGGAGTGTTAAATAATTTAGTATCCTCTGTACAAACATTAGTTTCTGACATCACAGCTTTAGAAGTGAATACTATAGTTGTGGAAAGAATTAATGGGTCAAAATTTAATGCTTGGGAAGCATATCAAGAAATTTATTCGATACACGATCAAAACTATTTTGAGATTAAAGGAATTCCTAAAGAAGGTTCTCAAGCTCAAGCACTGCGTCAGCATTATAGAAGTCTATTTGACCAACTGGAAAGAGAATATTTTTATCTTTTGCTAGAACAAGATTCTGGTTTTTATAATCCTCAGGATGAGAGGATAACACGATATCGTCAGAACCTTGAAGAAGCGAAGAAACGTCAAGAAAATATAGTGGAAGCTGATGAAAATAATATTAAGCTAGCCAAACCAATACTACCCGCTCCAACTCCGGTAATTGATGAAAAAGATGCGAATCATCAAGAAGATTGGATTGAAAATTATCAAGAAATTCAAAAATTGTTAAAAAATGCGAAATTTGTGCGTACTTTGCGTAAAATAGCTGAACTGAAAGCAGCCCTTGATAGTAATAATGTGACAAGTACTCAAACTGATATCATTTATGCCCAAACTGTGATGCAGTTAGATGGGGATATTATCACTCGTTACAATAAAGAATTGTTTAATTTACCTGAAGAAGCTAAAAATTCGATTATAACTACGCATAATGAAGGGCTAGTTGCTGGAGAAAAACAGTGGCGTGGAACTTTTAGTTTTTTAATTAATTTGGTTCAAAATATTGCAAAGTTATCTTAAAAATGAATGCAAGTTTTTTAACAGAAGATAACAAAATATTACTACAAATTCCTGGAGGCGATCGCTTTCAAATTAAAATTGAAGCAGGGCAGTGTAGTTTTTACTTAAATGAGGAAATTATCAAGCAAATTCAGCAAGCCAAAGAAAATAGTGCTTCTCTTGAAATCCCGCCAAAACTGATAATTTATTTGTGGTATTATAGCTGTTTCAGTAGTCATCTAGTATTTGAAAATCAAAATTTCACTACTAAAAATTTATCTTTAAATATTTTACAGCTTTTTTTCAGTAAAACTGCACAACAAGAAACCAGTTTACAATCTGGAATTAATTTTAATTCTTACTATAACGAATCTCAAATATCTTCAGATACTTATGAATATGAAGATATTATTTTACAAACCAGTGTAATTTTTTCTGGCGATATATTTCACAAAATTAAATATAATTTAATCCAAAATGCTAATTTTTCTAAAATTGTTTTTGCTCATTATTGGCTGACTGAACAACTAATAAGTAGTTTGCAAATTCAACCCAAATTATTAATTTGGGAAGTAGCTTCATCCTTAACGGCTGGTTTTGTGGTGTATAATCTTAATCCAGCAAATGCGATACTATCAATATTTGCTTGGTTGAGTTTAACTATATTATTTGCTGCTACCCGCTACGTGCTTGTTAATCAGTTTCAAAAACTGACTGCTATCAACTCTAAATTTATAGATTGGTTGGCGTGGATGCTAGTTTGTCTAATTCCTAGCATTGCCATTGGTGGTATTCATAACTTTAGCGAACTGAATGTTTTTATATTGCCATTTATTTCAGTTGTTGCACCAAAATTAGTAGAATACATTTTAACTTTTGTCCAACCACTAGTTGGCAAATTGATTTTGCGTCAGTTACTATAGCAATCCTCAATAATTTGTGAAATATTAAATGTTATGCCTGTTCACTCTTAACAGTCAACAGTCAACACCGATATTACCCCACCCCGCCAAAGCTACGCTTTGTCTCCC
>NZ_JACKZU010000196.1:0-15009 GCF_014222165.1 Nostoc sp. 2RC | reverse complement strand
AAAAAAGAAATTGAAATTTTTAAGCAAGAACAATATGAAATAACTCAAAGGCAGGAATTGAAAGCCTATTTTAAAAACTATAATCTTAATGATTTTAAATCTCAATTACACAAAAATTTACCTGATGATATAAACCGTGAATGGGAATTCCTCAATGATAAAATAAAGGATTTAGAAAACCAAACTAAACAAATTCGTGATCAAAGAAAAGATACAGTAAAAAAATTACATCAAGTTAGTAAAATTAATGAAGAAGAATTACTAAAAATGTCTTTATCCGAACTAGAGGGATATGAAAACATTTTAATAGATCCAAATCAACCTGAAGCTAAACAACTCAGAACATTAATGAAAGTTCAGCAAGATTGGTTTGATATATTTGGACGTGCTGATAGTGATAGATTTAATACAGCTTTTTTAAAGCAAGCACAAGTGGTTGCAGGAACTTGTATTGGACTTGCAAGAAGCATTCCAGAAATAGAGTTTGATTTATGTATTATTGACGAAGCATCTAAAGCAACAGCTACAGAAGTTCTTGTTCCTATTGCGCGTTCACATCGTTGGATTTTAGTCGGTGATACTAAGCAACTTCCTCCATTTCAAGATGAAGCAAGTCGTAACTCTGAGTTTATCAGTAAATATAACTTAGATTCAGAGGAAATTAAAGAGACATTATTTGCTTATTTACTCAAAACTTTACCGATTAGTAACAGCAAAAAATTAACTATCCAACATCGGATGGTTAAACCTATTGGTGACTTGATTGCTGAATGTTTTTATCCCTATGAAATAGAAAATATCAACAATGATTTAGATGATTATTTGACTCAGATAATCCCTAAACCTGTGACTTGGTTTACTACTAGCAAACTCCCTGATTGTAGAGAAGAAGCAGCAAATGGAAGCTATCACAATATTGCTGAAGTAAATGTAATTATTCAACTTCTAGAAAAAATAAATAAAATGGCAATTATAGTTAATAAAAAATATGCTATAGCTGTTTTAACTGGATATTCAGCGCAACTTAAGCTATTTAAAAGAAAGCTAGATTTTGAGTTAAGTAATTGGGAAGCATTAACAATCAAATATAATACTGTTGACGCATTTCAAGGTCAGGAAGCTGATATTGCTATTTACTCAATTACTCGTTCTAACAAAAACGCATCTTTTGGTTTTTTAAGAGATTCGGAAAGAATGAATGTGGCATTATCAAGAGGAAAAGTTGGCTTGATAATTGTAGGAGATCATAACTTTTGTCGTTCTCTTAACTATAATCCTCTACACACTGTCCTTGAATATATTGAATCTCATCCAGAATCTTGTTCTTTATGCGAGGTAAAACCGTGAATTTAAATGAATTGAATATGCAAGATAAAAATGATGTTGATGAAATTGCTAGACGTTATGATAATCGTCCTGGATTTGAATTAGTTAGTGTAGTTGAAGTTGGTTTACCTGTCACCAAAATTAATTTAACAGCTTTAACCCTGGTTCGTAAACCCATTAGTCCGATTGAAGAATTTGTTTTAAAAGCTATTAATATTGGTTTATCTTTATTAGAAGAAATTAGTCAATTTTTAGGTTTAGAGGAGTTAATTATTAAAGAAGCAATGATAAATTTGAGACGGGCTGAGAATATTGATTTAATTGCTTCTGTAGGTGCTTCTATTCAAGAATGGAAATTAACAAAAAAAGGCCAAACAACTCTGGAAGAAGCTAGAATAATTATTCCTGAAGAAAGAAGTTATCAAATTAATTTTGACAAAATGTTATGGAAACCTCGCTGGTATGGGCATTGGGAAGATAATAAAAGTTTATTACGTTTAATAAACTTGAAAAAAAGTAATATTCTAGAAATTCCTTATTATCCAGCGCGAATACCGGAATTAGCTGACCTGAATCTGAAGGATGTAGAGAAAATTATTAAAGAAAATGAAAAAGACGGCAAGCGCAAAAGAGAACAAGAAAGAGATTTTAAAAGAGATTTTATAGGATTAAAAAAAATTGAACGTAGAGAAAATTTTTTTCAACCTGCTTTAGCATTGGTTTATAAACAGAAGCAAGGGAATGATTGGCAAATCACTTTTACAATTGATGGGAGAATTTCTGAAGAACATGAATCCGCTTTTACTCGTTCTAAAGGCCCCAAGAAAGACCGTATTATTAAAAAACTAAAAGAAAGTTTCTCAACTCAGATTAGAGATACAAAAGCTCTAGCAGAAGAAAAATTTGGTGATGAATTTATTGCCCTAGCAATAGAATATGAAAAACAAATTGATTCTGTTAGAGAAGAAATACATAATCGAACTAACACTATTCAAACTGACATAGATTCTACTCGTAAAACTCTTGAAAAAGTTAATGTCCATGAACAAAAAGTGGCTTTAGAAGAAAAGCTCAATAATGCTTTAGAACAAATTAAGCAATTGCAAGAACAATTAAAACAACTAATATCTTCAACGCCAATTCGTTTTATTAAAACTTATGACCATCGACCTCTATTTGAAGAAGCACTTAAAAATAGTCAAAAACGACTTTTAATTATTTCACCTTGGATTAGAGCAACTGCTACTAATCAGTGGTTAGTTAATCAATTGGAGAAATTGGTAAGGAGAGGAGTAAAAGTTTTTATTGGTTATGGTTATGGAGATAAAGACGAAGAAGATAGGAGAAATTACGATATTAAAGCAGAAGAAGCTATACAAAAACTAGCTAAACGCTATCCAGATAATGTAGTATTCAAACGATTAGGAGATACTCACTGTAAAATTCTTATTTCAGATCAAAAGTTTGCGATTGTAGGTAGTTTTAACTGGCTATCATTTAAAGGTGATCCTAATCGAACTTTTCGAGATGAGCGTAGTACATTAGTCTCCGATCCAAATAAAATAGATGAATTGTTTGAGGATGAAATAACCAGATTAATATAAGAGTTAGCAAAGGTAGGGTTTACTTGATTAGGAGATTCTATGATGAATTTACAAGAAATTATTAATTCTATTGAAAGTTTACCCACAGAAGAACGGGACTATTTGTTTGAGTTTCTCTGGAAAAAAAAGGAGAAATCTAGAGGGGATAATTTTTGGCAGGGATTACAAAAATTTAGAAGCGTAATTCAAAGCGAGGGGATTATCTTTACTGATGATGATTTCGCTGACTTACGAGATCGCAGTGTGGGAAGAGAAATTGATCTATGAGTTTGAAATACTTACTTGACACCAATATTCTCAAGAGAGCCAGCACGTCCTATTCCTAAAATGAGAAAAATAACTTGTGAAAGTTTTGTTAGATACTAATATCATTATTAGTGAATTTGGATTTTAGACTGAAATAAAATGTACAATCCAAAATCCAAAACTCTCAGTCAACTTGATGTTGATTAAGTTAACTTAAATAACCTGCTAACACTAAGAATTATTAGCAGTAAATCCTTACTTTCAGCACCCCTCTTAATAGACATCTCCAAATCCAGCATCATAGTCACTGCCTTAGCTAAAGCATTCATGCTTGTATTTGCTACCTCCTGACGCAAATAGTAAATGCGATTAGGATTGCTGATACTGCACAGTTGAGCTAATTCACTATCTTTCTTAATCCCAGAAACAATCGCAGACTTAATCCACAGCCAAGTTCTAAACTGCGTTAGGAGAGTAGCAACAATCACCATTAATGGTTCCGAGCATGACAGTAAATCATCCAGCAGGTGCAAAACTTGATTGCTTTCTCCTTGGCGAATAGCAGATGCCAGTTGTAGGCTATTCTGAGTTTGACATGGCACTAACTCTTTTACTTCTGCAAGCTCCAGTTGTCTGCCATTACCATAGATATACAGTTTGCGTAACTCAGTGGCTGCACGAGTCATGTCGTTACCAATTGCTTCTGCTAGATATTCCACTGCATCCTTTGACAGCACCAGCTTGATTTTTTTAGCCTGAGTAGCGATCGCTCTCTCAATCAAATCAGTACGCCAAGGTGGTATCAATGGAAACTCAAACAACTTGGCATACTTGACAATATGTTTGTAAATCTTCAGCCGCTTATCTACAGTGGTGGCGACAAACACCAGAATTGTGAATTCAGGCACTTGAACAAGCTGCTGCAAAGTTTCTAACTCAGTATCACCCCACTGCTTGAGGTGGCAATTTTCCACAATCACCAGTTTTTTACCACCTGTTAGGGAACGAGTGCGAGCTACGCTGATGGCTCGGTCAAGGCGATCAGATGGAAATCGGTGATAGCAAAGTGTGAGCCATTGGGCATCAATCTCTGCTTTGTATTGGTTTAGCTGTTCCTGAATAGCGTGTTGGTCGTCGCCTGTCAGCAAGACAATCATGCTTTTACCCTCCCGTCACTGCTCTTGTTGGCAGTTTTAATTAACACAGTCATTGGTTTTTGACTTTGGGTAGCTCGTTGCAGCATTTTAGCGATCGCTTCTTTATTACTCTCAAACTTCTTGAGGTAAGCTGATGTAACTTCTAAAATCGCCTCGTCACCTTGCAATTTAACGAGACTTGCATGAGCCAGCAGGTTTTGATTGCTGGGTTTAGCTGTATCCATCACAGAAAGCCAAATTTGAGCCAGGTTAGCGGTATTGGCTGCAACTCCTGGTAACAATTTGCCATCACGCCCTTTATCATTTACAGGTTTGACAGTTAGCGTCTTGGTTGCACTGACAGGCAATAAACTAGGCATCAGGTTCAGTAAGCAAACTTCTAACCACACAGCAGCATTTACTGTGTACCGCAGATGGTTTTCTGCTTTTTGTAACTCTGCTAAGGACAAATTCAGCGTCTCGAAATTCCAGTGATTTGCTAAAACCTTGAGTTGAGCATAGCTAACACAACCAGTTAGCAGGGATTGCTCTTTGGGTGCAGACTTGATAATCAATAAATCTCGGTATGTTTGCAGTAAGTTGGAGAGAATCAATTTGGGTGTTTTACCAGAGTCCACTAGAAGTCTCGCTACTTGCAGCAAGTTAAAGGTGTTGTTCGTGGATATTCCCTGTAATATTGACATTAATTCTGTTTCTGTCACACCACCAGCGATTTCCATGACATGATTGGCAGTGATATCTTCATCTAAAAGACTCACTTGACCCAGTAATTGCAGTGCATCTCTGAGTCCACCATTGCTGAGTCGTGCGATCGCTGTTAGTGCCTCCTCATCAATAGAGATAGATTCTGCATCTGCTACAATACCGAGGTGCTGCACAATTGCCTGAACAGACAAAGTGCGGAAATTAAACACCTGACAACGGCTGACAATGGTAGGTAACACCTTGTGCAGTTCTGTTGTGCAGAGAATGAAGACAACATGAGGTGGCGGTTCTTCGATACACTTAAGTAAAGCATTGAAGGCGTTACCGGTTAGACAATGGCACTCATCGAGAATAAAAATCCGGTAACGTCCTGCAACAGGTGCGAAGGTACTGCGCTCAATTAAAGCACGGGCATCATCTACACCATTATTAGAAGCAGCATCAATTTCACTGACATCTAGGCTATTACTGGTTTCAATTGAACGGCAGGATTGACAAATACCACAAGGTTGGTCAGTTGGTTTTTTAGTGTTGAGGCAATTGAGGGATTTAGCAAATATCCGAGCAGTTGAAGTTTTACCTGTGCCTCTAGAACCTGTAAACAAATAAGCTGGTGCAATTTGCAGGTATTTGACAGCATTAGTCAGAGCAGTTTTGATGTAGGGCTGTCCAACTAATTCGGCTATTGTCTGGGGTCGATATTTTTGATGTAGGGCGACTGTAGACATAGGATTCATTAACCTTAATTAGTCGCCCTTACCCCTGTTAAGGGGATATGATTTTAAGTGAAATTTAGTTAATTAATCCAACAGAATTAATTAGAGATTCGTTCTTTACTAGACAAGACTTATAGCCAAAATTTAGTGTAATTAATTGCGTGCAACTACTTAGTTTTATTAAAGTGGGTTATTTAGGGTTTAAAAGATATGTCTTGGCAAGTAAAAGGTGCAGCTTATCTCATATTAAGTGCTATAACAGAACCGAGAAATGAACAGGTGTTACAAAAGTTTAATCAAAATGAGTTGAGACCAGAGACAATTGAAGTAGTTAAAGTCAAAAGCTACGGTAAAGTTATTCAGCACCGATGGCATTTAGCCAAATATTCGCTCGTGAGTAGCAATAGACCAAACTGGCGGTATAAATGAATATTACCCTTAAACGAGTTACGCCCTTACAGAGCGAGTTACAAAGCATCGCAAACCGAAGCAGAAGGATTATCCAATGTCCTAGCCCTAACATACGTCAGTAAAATGACCCAGCAGTAACTAAAAAAGCACCTCTGGGATGCTGCGGATATTTTCAGAGGCAAAATTGACTCTGTAGACCTCAAATATACATATAATTGGTATTATCATGTCAATAGAAAGACCATCAGTTAGAGTTACCGATATTGCTGAATATATTCGTTATCAATCCTGTGATCGGCGTTTTAAGTTAAAGTTTAATGATTATGAACTTGCTAAAAACATTCCTTTTTCTAACTTAATTTTTGATACTTCCTTAGATCCAGTCTTGGAAGAAGAAGGTCGAATAAGAGAGAATGAATGGGAAACTTCACTTCAAAAAGAGGGTTTAATTGATTTCAATCAAATCAGTCAAAATTCAGATCAAAATAAAGCAACTGATTGGAATATCTTTGTTAAGAAAATACAAAATATCGCACATGAGCAAAAAGTTTATGGGCGAGAGATTTCCATAGAAGGAAATCTTGGAGAATTTAATATTCGTGGACAAATTGACTTTGTAATTTTGCTATGGGAAAACAACGAACCTAAACTACGATTAGTTGAGAGTAAAGCCTCTCGAAAAGATCGAACTTATCATCGCGTGCAGGTTGCTTTATATCGGATGCTGGTGCGCCAACTAATACAAGACAATCAAATCACCATTAATGGAATCAACATCAAGCCTGAAAATATAGAATGTGTTGTTGTTCGCATTGATGAAAATACTAATAAAAGTCAGGATATTCTCAAATCTGAAGCCCTTAATCTGGATACGATAGAAGCTGATATTAATCGTCTAATAGCCTCTGATGGCTCACTGCATCGTATTGTCCAAGCTAACTTAGGTGACTTAGATTATCAGTTAGACCAAAAATGTAGTGACTGTACATTAAGTGTTCATTGTTTAGCTGAGAGCGCAAGAGAACATCGTTTAGAATTGTTGGGAATAGATTCATCAATTGTTACTGCGTTGCATAAAGCAGGTGTCAAGACTATTGATGATTTAGCTGACCTCGATTTAGCAGGAAATCAAGTTGCCCAAATTCAAAAAGATATAAGTTTTACAGAGAATTTAGAACTTCTTAAATTAAAAGCCAAAACTCGCAAGAGTACCCTTCCTGATGGAGATTGTGACCCAGAAAGCTATGAAGTTGAAGCACTTCCAGGATACTCAGGTCAAAGTCAACTTCCAGAACATTTAGTCGATGGTGAGCGTCTCATTCGCGTCTATCTTTCAGTTGAGTACGACTATGTTGAAAATCGAATAGGTGCGCTGGCTGCTCATGTCACTAAAAGTGAAGGAAAAGTAGATCCGAAATTTGAGAAAAATGAAAATAACAAATGGCAACCAAACCCTAACATTAAAGAATATATAGAAGAAGGACACGATGATAACAACAAACCTATTTATAAAGAAAAAGAACTTGAAGGCAAAGATTTAATCCAATTCAAAAGGTCTGCATGGACAGGTGATTATAAAGAAGACAATGGTTCTGAGAAAGAGCTAATACAAGCATTTTTATTAGAATTAGTTGATGCGCTCGCTGAAGTCGCAGAAACAAAAAAAGCTCCAATTCATTTTTATGTTTGGTCACGCCAAGAAATAACCCAATTGGTTGAGGGCTGTTCTCGTGTTAGTTCCCAACTACTGAGTCATTTACAAGAGTTACTGGGGTGTCGGGAAAGTTCAGAACAATTGATTTATTCTTGTCTTTATGATGAAGTAGATCATCGTTATGCTTTAGGATGGACGGGGAGAGATTTAGCAGTTGTAACCTCTCTTAAGTGGTTTGGACGACGTTACCACTGGCGACGAAAGATTGCAGGGCAGCTAGTTAATTTAGATCAAGTTTTCTCTCAAGATGTATTCGATTTTAAAACAAATTTAGAGATAGATAGTAATAATGAATGGGCAACATCCAATTATCAAAATGTCCGTAAACATCCGTTTGAAGTTAGACTAAGATACTTTAATTCTCTAAGTGCAGCTTATTGGCGTGCCTATTGGCGACAACTTCCAAACCCTAATGATCCAATACTTTCACAAAAATTAAAAAACTCCATTGAACGTTACAACAAAGCACAACAACCGAATTATTTAAAAGAGTATTTTCGCGCTCGTACTCATGCTATCAGATGGGTTGAAGAGGGAATTCGGTTTAAGAATTCAGAAATAACGAAAGAATCTTTGACCATTGCTGATTTACCCGATTTCAATTTAGGTGTAGATGATGCTGCCCAAGCGGGTATTGATTTTCTCCGTTTAGATCAGCACGTTAAGGTAACAGATTGGATTGCAAGTCATTTAGTCCCACCTATCTATCGTGTTTCTTTGGGGCGAACAATTCCTGTTAAAAATATAACGTCACATGGTAATAATAAACTAACAGCAGAGATTAACCTTGATGAATACAATATTTCTTCTGAAGTTTTGAAAGCTAACTGCACAATTGATCGAGATTCTTTCGTAAGGCTTAGTCCTAGTTCTAATGATCCATATCAAGGTCAAACAATAAACCAACTTTTAGGTGGTGGAAGTACCTGTGTTGTAGAAAAAATTGACTGGGATAGTGGAGATATTGAACTTACAGTTAGACAAACAAACAGTTCATCTCGTTATCAACTTCGTGGTCGTTTTTATAGAAACGAAGAAGATATTTATGACTATGGGACTATTGATGAAAGCCCCTCAGATTTTATTGCTGGAAGGGTTGATCAGAAACTACAAGACAGTCAAGGAAATCATATTTGTCAGTGGTTAGCTCCCCAAAATCCTCAAATTTCACCACAAACTGCTCCTTCAGCTAGTGATTTAGAAAAATATCAAAATTTCCTCAAATCTTTACCACTACCAAAAAGCAAAAAACTAGATGATAAACAAATTGCAGCAGTTATAAATGGATTAAAAACAAGGATTCAGCTTTTACAAGGGCCACCAGGAACTGGTAAAACAGAAACAACAGCGATCGCTAGTTTTCTGAGAATATTAGCACGTCGTTCTGCTGGCGATATTGTTCTTATTACGGCTCATACTCATACAGCCGTAGATAATTTACTTTTACGTTTAGACAGTCTTTTAGTAAGTTTAGAACAGCACGCAAATAATTTAAACTTAAAAATACCATCCATTCAACTTAGTCGAGTTGACTCTAAAAATGACGACGAATTTCAGGGTACAAGTATTACTACTTTCAAGTCCAAACCTTGTGTAACAAATATAAAGAAAATGCGGTCAAATGCGGTATTAGTTATTGGTGGGACAACCAATGCTATTTTAAAAATGGTAGATGAATTAAATAGTAAACCGAAGTTCATTAATCATTATCCTCAAGGATTTCAAACAACTACTTTAATCGTAGATGAAGCAAGCATGATGGTATTTCCACACTTTCTTGCTTTAGCTACATTAGTTAGAAATGACGGTGAGATTATGTTAGCAGGAGATCATCGACAGCTTTCTCCTATTGTTACCCACGACTGGGAAAATGAAGACCGTCCTCCTGTTATCCTTTACCAACCTTATGTCAGTGCATATCAAGCAATTCAAAATCTCAAAGAAAACTCAGATATTGAAGTTAGTGATGAAGCAATTTTCCGTTCTGCTTTAAGCTTTACTTTTCGTTTACCACCAGTGATTCGTGAACTTATTGCACGTCTTTATCGGTTAGATGATATTGAATTGCAAGGAAAAGACAAAAACCAAGATATAAAACAAAATGAAGTTAACGGAATTTGGGAAAACCTGTTACAAGGAAACAGAGGTCTTTATCTTGTTCTTCATTCTGAACGTCAGTCAAGACGTAGCAATCAACTTGAAATAGAAATTATCAAAAATATTCTTGATGCAGGTGGGGAACTTGATGATGGTTCTATTGCAATTGTTACACCCCATCGCGCCCAAAGAACACTACTTAAAACAAAGTTGAAAAAATATTATGAAAATGCTGTTGATGTCATTGATACTGTAGAAAAATTACAGGGTGGTGAACGTTTAAATGTAATTATTTCTGCAACAGCAAGTGATCCATCCGCAATTAGTAAGAATGTGGAATTTATCCTTAATCTCAATCGTTCAAATGTTGCATTTTCGAGAGTTCAAGAGCGATTAATTGTTGTATGCTCTAAAACTCTCCTAGATTACATTCCCAAAGAACTTGACAATTATGAAGAAACGATGCTTTGGAAAGCGTTACGTTCCGAATGTTCACAGCTTATTTTTACTGAAAATGTTAATGGACACATAGTAGAGGTATTCACACCTCCTTTAGATGAAATTAGTGAAATTTCAACAAACAAAGCATAATTGAGAGTTAAGTTGATGGAGGGTATTATCCCTCCCACCTTATTAGCCGGAAATGCGCCTTTAAGTGCATCTGTTTCCCGACAATCTCAGCTTTTGACAATGATTGTTGCCGCATCCTTTGTTAAGTCATGGTTGAGGCGCTTTTACTGAAATGTTTACCCTGTAAAGCTTTCGGACTTAGCATACAATTTTACTATTTTGGTACGGTGAAACCTTTAAGGAAGAAGGCACTAAAGCATAATTAAAAGCCAGTGCCATATCTTCTACTTTAGTTAAGCATTTAGAGTGTACAGTGGCAGTAGGAATTGACGCATTTCCATTTGCAGTTCTGGATTTGGTCTATCTCCATAAGGAACCAACATGGCAGGATGATCTGATTGTTGCAAGTGCATTTTGATAGCGGAACTAGGAATTGCTTTGGCTGCTTCTACTAAATACTTGAGGTTAAACTGGATATTCAATGACATTTCTGATGGTAGATGAGCAGCAATAACCTGATCGCCTTTGCCAAACTCCCGTTCAATTGATAGTCGTAGCTGCTGCAAACTTCCATCAAACTGTAAGTAAATACCTTTCTCTTTTTTATCTGTTAACACAGCTAACCGTTCTAATGCTTTGACTAAGAATGCTTTTTCTATGATTACTTCTCGGTCAAAGCTAAATCTTGCCAATAGCTGTTCGCAGTCAGGGTAAGTTCCTTCCAGACATTGACATCTGAGGATAATATCTTGCCAAGCAAAACCCAAGCGATTACTTTGGGCATCATACAACAAATTAATGAATTCGACAGAATCATCCAAGTTACGCGCTAGTTCCTTGAGGACTCGACCGGGAATAGTAAATTGTATCTCTGAAGATTCTACTTGTTTGCGGGGTTTTCTACCAATTCCTTGAGTTGAAAGTTCAGTGGTTGCGACTCGATGCCCATCAGTACCAATAAACTTTAACTTCTCCTGTGTAAGTTGGATATGAACTCCGGTCAAGATATATTTATTTTCATCAGTGCTGACAGCATAAATCACACCTTTCAAACCATCTTTGAAAACTGTTGTTGGCAGAGGAATGGGAGTAGCATCAATTGTAGAACTAGGTGGAAATTCTTCAGCACTAATGCCTCTAACTTCATATTTTCCATCAGTATCAGATAAACTGAGAGAGCAGATTTTTGTTTGCTTATCCTCATCAATAAGCTGTATAATCTGAGTCTGACTACTGAGGCTAATATTACCATTAGGGCAATGCTTAACTATCTCAAATAGCATTTCCACTGGCACAGTAATTTCACCCTTGAGCAACACCTGGGCTTCAAAACTTGCCTGAATTGTTAATGCTAAATCAGTAACAGTTAAATGTATCTGTTGTGTTTCGACATCTGCAATAATTAGAGCATTAGCAAGAATAGGATGGGTAGGTTTAGCTGGGGTAGCACAACTAACTAAAGAGAGTGCATCGTGAAATTTAGTTTGTGAGCAGATTACCTCCATTCCTGATTCTATAAGTGGTTGAGAGTTTAACTCTGATTTGGCAGAACGTTTATTAGTACGCTTATTTGAGATAGGTTCAGTTGAAGTACCAGCGTCTGAAGATGTAGGTTTTTTCTTTTTACCTGTAGATATGTCTGGGATATTTGCTGATACCTCATTTTCGCCTTTAGGAGTAGCTACACTTGTTTGTTTTGTCTGATTGGCAGGCTTTACCCTTTGTTTCGATGCTGTTTGAGTCATGATGATTTATTTCTGGTTGCGACATTGTTAGAAAGATGACTGCGATAGCAGAAAATAAAGGATGTAAAGTTTTGAATCAGATGCTTTTACTCTGTGAGACATACGGAAGTTTACTGAGATATCCCATTTAACCGCTCTCAGGTAAGCCTTTATTCTGATCGTAGCTTTGGGAATATCTGGCTCCGCTCCTGAATTATTTCTACAAATGCCTCCAAAAGTTCTTTCCAATGCTTTTTAAACTGATAACTTTGCTGTTATTAGCAGATTCTTCTGTAGTGTTATCAACCAGCACAGGATCAGTTTCCAACAAAGAGTTCAGCAGTGATAGTTGATGTTCAACATCTGCCACATCGCGGTATATTCGAGACGGGTCTATTTTCATTCCTAAAGGTGTAGGAACAATTTTTAAATATTGGTTTAATGTCTCTAGATAATTTCTATTGGCAAATTGTCTTTGTGCTACATAAGGGCGCAATATCTCCAGTAATTGGATAGCTCTTTTGATTTCTAGAGAATCAGAAGTACTATCAATTTGAGGTTGGCTTTCTCGGTAGCCTTTCATTTTCTTCTCAGCCACGAGATTGTGGAATTTAGAAACTGCTTGTTGATAATTACCGAAAGAGTGAACTTTTTGCTGAGATTTGTAGCCGACCCTACCCCACTCAACAGTTAGATTACCTTGCTCAACTTTTGCACTCCAGAATTTGTTACTGTTCTGAGCCGTATCTACAAATATTAAGTAAATTTCCATATTTCTGACCTAATTCAAAGTAGAATATTGCCATATCAAATGAACATCTGTTGTTGAGATGTTCATTTGACAAAAGCTTCAAATCATTACTAATTTGGGAATACCTAATTAGTGCGGAACCTAGAAGTACGAAGACCTTTCTTAGACACCTGCACAAGACTGGAAGCTGGTCGCGCAATCTTTGACCAAGATTGCATCCGCTCAACAGCAGCAGCATCTTGAACAGCTAAAGGGGTGATGTTGTGCTGACAATTTTCTAAATCAGCCAGTGTGACCTGCTGAGGTCTTCCCTCATCGAAAGCTAGTAATGCTGCTTCTGATGCCAGGGTTTCCAACTCAGCACCACTAAACTTGTCGGTGCTAGCAGCGATCGCCTCTAAATATTCCTGCGGAACTTCTATACCAAACCGTTCTAAGTGAATCTTGAGAATCTGGCAGCGTTCCAACTCCGAGGGTAGGTCAACGAAGAAATTCTCGTCAAACCGCCCTTTCCTCTTGAACTCGATAGGCAGCGCTGTTGGGTCATTACAGGTTGCCACCACAAACACCCCCGCCGTACACTCAGACATGAAAGTGAGGATATTTCCCAAAATTCTTTGTGAGACTCCAGAGGTATCACCATTAGCTGAAAGTGCTTTCTCAACCTCATCAATCCACAAAATACAGGGTGCGATCGCTTCAGCAGTCTTGAGTGCGCGGCGGACATTGCCCTCAGATTCTCCAACCAGGCTACCAAGCATCGAGGCAATGTCTAATTGCAGCAGTGGAAGATTGAGTATGGTTGCAATGTTCTTTGCTACTATCGATTTACCCGTCCCTGGTGGCCCTGCCAGTAGCACACCTTTAGGCTGGGGTAGATTTAGCGATGCCTGCGGCGAGCTTCGCTAACGCGCTATAAAGCTTTAAACTCAGGTTGAGGAAACTAAGAAATTATTACTGATTACTCATTGTCTACTAATCTAAATTTAGAAGATGCTTCTTGAATAAATTTTTGAACATCCAGAACATATCTATTCTTAGTAAGATTGATATTACCTATAGAAATATATTTCTCTTGGCTTATCATTGAATCAAAATAACATTGGGATAACGAGTTATTTTCAATATAATCAATAAGATCATTTACACGAAAAGTATCCTGGCTCCAAAGTTTAAAAGTTATTCCCTCTAATGTGTTTTCATCAATATCAAATTCTTTAACAGAAATCTTTCCAGTATTAATAACATTGATTAGCTCATAAATTGGTATGATATTATTTCCTTGTTCTTGCCAGCCACAAAACATTCTATTTCCTGTAACAATACATCGATATATTTGAGTTGGTATCGAGAAATTAAATCTAGTAGATATATAGTTTTGAAAATTCTCTTGTTCCCAAAGAGTTTTAAATTTGTTTAGTTGTTTTGCCCCTTTTATGATATAATCATAACTTGTTCTTAACTCAAAAGGACTAGTGGGATGCAAAGAATTTTTACATTCAAAAATAAATAATCGATTTTCAATTATGGCAATAACATCAATCTCGCCATTCGTATTTTTATAGGAATATGAAACATTTCTCTGAACAAAAGAAGATACTGGTTTTAGTGCCTCTTCTAAAAGCTTGCCAACAGGGTCATTAGAATCATCAGAATCAAACCTGTAGCGTGAAGATTGGAGAACGTTTCTTGCAAAATTAGAGTTACAAAATATTCCGAGAGGTAAAATAATTGAGTCATCGAGACTTAAAATAGGGTGGTATTGTATATCAAAAATTTGCTTTGAATGAGGATTCCATGACAATAACTCTAGTAACTCTTGTGCTTTTGTTTGTCCAAATAAATCTTGTAATATATTCAAAAAATATGATTTTTCAAAAGTTGGAATAATTGAACGCCAGAATAATTTTGAATTAAGCAGTTTATTGCTTTCAATATATCCAAATAGTGCAATAAGCAAAATACTAAAAAAACGTTGTAATTTTATA